>NZ_KV793631.1:0-1279 GCF_001808485.1 Nosocomiicoccus sp. HMSC09A07 | reverse complement strand
GAAATGTACATGCTTATCAAGAACATGAGAAAAACATTCCTTTAAGTAAAAAACAGTATTTACAAAATTATCGACATAGAGAATGTGACAGAGAATTAGAAATAGATCAATACTGTACTTATAATAATAAAAAAGTGTTATTAAAAAACAATCAACTCTCTAGAAGTTGGACATTAAGTCCAACTTTTAGGAGTTAACTATTATTTGTTTTTATTAATAAATTTTTCAAAATAAATTTTATAATTATATAAAAAGGAGTAAAAGTCATCATCAATAGTAGTATATTTACCAATAAGATGATTTTCATTGGATGAGAGTATATCCTCATAAGTATCAAATAAATTTGTTTTTACTTTCTTTTTTAATTTGAATATAGAAGTTTTAACGTGAATATTTTCTAAATAATCATCAATCTCTTTTAAGTAATCATAGATTCTTTGAAAATTATCATTTGCTGCTGGCAAATTCAAATCATCATAATTAGTGAATATTGATATATCTTTTAAGATAATCTCTTTTTTATGAGTTGGATCAGTATATAGATATATAGTAGAGAAATTTTCATTATTAAAGAACATATATTTTGAGTTCTTTACTAATGCTTTTATATCTGACTCGATTCTTTTATTTGTATTAATTATTTCTTCGACACAATCTTGTTTGACAACTAGAGGTGTTATACTCTTAGCATAGACATAGTCTACTCCCACTATTTTTGCAATAATTAATCTGTGACTCCCATCTGTCACTTGAAAATACATATCTTCGTATTGAAAAAAGTCATAATTATTAAACTTTCCATTTTTATCTTCAGATTGAAATTTTTCTTTAATAGAATTAAAATTGTCTTCTTTCTGTAAATGAAAGCACTCAAAAATATTAGAAAATCTTTTTTTACTATAATTTGGTGTATTAATTTTATTATTAATATTAAAAAAAGTTTCATTCATTAATTCATACCAACTCACATTATGTTCTTCTTCTGTTGTTCTTGCAGTAGCATAAATATTATCCAGACTTATTTTTTTAGGATTAACTTCAAATGTTTTTTCATTATTATTATCAACATATAGACAATCCCATTGTGCGTACTTTAGTTTTTCCCTACTATATACTTTAGTTTCTTTTGCTATATCTATATTTTCTTGTGGTACTCCAAGTGAGTATAAATACTCTGAAATAGATTTATAATCATTATGTTTTATTATATTTTCTAAAAATAGATTGCTCATAAAATAACTCCACCTTTTATAATAAAGTATACATTAAACGACCGTTA
>NZ_KV793630.1:0-21068 GCF_001808485.1 Nosocomiicoccus sp. HMSC09A07 | reverse complement strand
ACGCATTTCTTTGATTCGTTCGTTTTCACTCACTTTTATTTTCGTGCTTCGCTGATATTTATTTACTTACGCATACTAGCATCTCTCTGCTTTTCTATTACAAGGTCAAGCACTTACGTGTGCTGCAGGTAAACCTACTGCAACCTTGTAATATCGCTTCGAGATGCTATAAGTATGCTGTAAATAAAATATCATCTACGCACTTAAAATAATAAAAGTAGTAGAAAATATGTCCCCACGTTGAATGTATAAATTATATATTATACATTATATATTATAACTCAAACGATATTTAATTTACAAATAATTTATTATTGCTTATAATGAACTCAACGCATTTCTTTTATATTGACTGTTTTGGGAATCGACAATCAATATACTCTTTTAAGAGTTTAGCAATTTTAGTGCATTTTAGTTGCTAAAAAAGAAATGCTCCATAGCAAGAGCTATGGAGCAATACAATTAAATATTCAGCCGAATCAACTTATCATTTTATTTCTATCATAGGAATGGGGATCCTAAGAAATAAAATTTGCCAGGTAAGATTGATTACGCTAGGAGCAATCTCTATTCTTTTGCCAAGAAAGAGTTGCAATAAGATATGCTTATAATCTATATAGGTTATGTTTAGAATATACCATATAGAATTAATTAAAGCAATCTGTAGACACTATAATTATGTCGTTTTTAGGGATAAGTATAATCTTTTTTAATAAGCAACATGATATATAGGTTTATTTAGGATAAATTGCAACTCCTAGCGTTTGGCTGATATATAGCTAAACGCTATTTTTGTACCAAAAATCAAGAGAGGAGCAATTATCATGAATGTAAATTTATATAACTTATACGATATTTTATTAAAAAACGGTATATCAGATAACAGACAGCAGTTATTAGAAAAAAATAATTATGGAAAGATTGCTTGTGCATCATCTAAAGAAGCAATGATTAAGAACCGTGGATTTACGGTTGGATCCGTTGAATCATTGATGAGTAATAATAATCTAACGCACTTCACTCCGAATGTTTTTAATTATTTATCTCGTAAAAACGGTGTAGTAAGTGGACATGCTGAAGAAAATCTAAAGCAAATTAATACATTTGTGATTGATTTTGATAATCCAAAAGCAACTGCACAAGATATTATGAATGTAGCGTTAGATATTAATATTTTACCTACTTTCTTAGTGAAAACAGATAAAGGATATCATGCTTACTTTGTTTTAGAAGAAGCAGTATACGTATCTAAAAGTAAAAACTATAAGAGCTTACAAGTAGCAAAAAAAATATCACAAAACCTAAGACAAGCCTTTTCTAAAGAGATTAAAGGTGTGGATCTTATCTGTAATCATTTTGGCTATTTCCGTTATCCAACAAAACATAATATAGAGTATTTAAATCTTGAAGAAACACATAATTTCAAAGATTTAATGGATTGGTCAATGAAATATACAGATGATGTGATCGCTAACTTTAAATTAGTCGTAGATAATACGATTCATTCAAGTAAACAACAAATTAAAGAAGCTTGGTATAGAGAATTAATAACACAAGCACAAATTTATGCAGGTCATGGTTATGGGCGTAATAACACAGTATTTACGCTTTCTTTAGCGAACTTTCAATCCAATGTATCACTAGAAGATTGTTTAAATAAAATGGATGAGTTTAACACGTACTTAGAATATCCATTAAATGTAAATGACGTAAAGCGTGCTGTTTATAGTGCATATTCTGGTAAATATCAAGGGGCTAATAAATATTATATTGATTATTTAATGGAAACTTGGACGAATAATTCATATAAATCAACAGCATTTAATCAAAGATATAAGCACAAGAAAGCTCGACATGAACGTGTTTATAGTAAGCAAGAAGAACGTGAACAAGACATCTTAGCGTTCATTAATGATAATGCAAAGCAGGGTGTGGTTGAAATTTCTCTATCACAACTTGCGAAAGAATTTAACGTATCAAAAGCAACAATTATCAAAGTCATTAATGCTTCTAAGAAAATTTTTACAAAAGTTATTGGTCAAGGGAGATATGCAGTAACAAAAATTTACTCACTCATATCTCTAGTTCAACATGTCAAAAATAAATCGACAGGGGCAATATTTAGCCATCTAGAGATCGAAAATATTATTCAGTATGTGGAAGATGAACAAGATAAAAAACGTCTAGAATCAATCGTAAATATGATTAAAAATGAGAGCAATAAACGTCATATCGAACAACGAGAATTGTTGCTATAATATACCTAAAACCATTGATACAAAAGCATTTACGAACGATTTCAATTTAACGGTCAACTTTGCCATACATATATATATATAGTGTGAGCAGTTGTAGAAAATAAAAATAAAGAGAAATATTAGGAGTGATTTAGTATGATTAAATTAATTGTATTTTTATTAAATGTTTTAAAAATATTGTTAGTAGTTCCTTTTGGTATACTTGCATTAACTTTAGATAAATTAAAAATGAAAAGTAATGGATTGTCTTGGACAATTATTATCATTCTGTACCCAGTATTACTTGTATTAGAATTAATATTAGTTAAGTATTTGCTTATATTTAGTCTGATAGGGATTGTATGGGTGTTTCATACGTTTGCAGAATATGTGCTTGCCCCAATCGCAGTAGTGTTAATGATTCCTGTGATTATAATATTTGGATTCGTATTTGTGATTTTATTGTTATTGTTAGGAGAATTTGCGAAATAAAACTATTTTAAAAGAAAGTAGGAGAAAAAATGAAAAAATTAGTATATATCCCGTTATTAATTTGCTTTACTCTAAGCCTAATAGGGTGTAACAAGAATCCAGAAGATAAATTATTGGATAAAGAGTACTATGTTGAATATCAATCTGAACCTGATTCGGAAAAAGATATTGAAATTACAATCTTTTTTGGAAATGATGGTATAGTGAAAACAAAATCGACTCAACTAACATCACTTGAGGATGTAGCATCTTATGAAATAGGTGATGAATTAATTAATGATAAATATTATCTTTTAAAAACCAATGTAGGGGGATTAAATTGTTCGGATGAATTTTTATATGATCCAGAGGAAATGATTCTATACGTCTATGATGAGGATAATGGAGATTATAAGCCTAGGGATAGTTGTGTTCATAAATTAGTTGAAAAATAATTTTTATTACAAAATTTAATAGATTCAGATAGTGATTTTAGGAAAATCTCATAACTAGTTTTAAATATTGATATTTTTTTAGAAACAGATATAATATAAATAGAACATATGTTCGCGTTAAAAAGTAAAAATATAGTATAAGATAACTTTTGACAATTTGAATAAGTTATGCGTATACTAGTGTTAAGAATTTAATATGTTCGGATTTTGAGGTTGGTACATACTTTGTACCATAAAAAAGGGGGCAACAAATAGTTGATCACTACTCAACTATTTGTTATGTCACCACAAAATGCTACCAACATTTCGTGGTCAAGCCCCCCTCAATAGTTGAACGTGTACTTATGCTACACGTTCACAACTTATTCTATCATAATATGTCATATTATCCTACAGGAACATGTGTATATTATGTGTATCGTATTTTGCATTTTATACGATCAAGTACAGAAGAATTGTACTTATAGAAAGTTGTAGCGACTATTTGAGGGGCTTGTCACACGAAGGTGTGGTGGCCCCCTTTTTTGTGGTATAAACACTTGTACTAACGCTACAACTTAAAGATTCCTATCCCCATTGTTGAAATTTAAGTTGTAACTCAACATTTCGTATACTTAGGAGGAGTTAAAATGCACAAACAAATTAATCGACACACACATCGTATTTTTTATCATTATTCTGATATTGTTACAGTTGATTTGATTGAGAAGAAAGGTCACTTTATTCATACGTTTACAGGAGATAGTTATATTAATCTTGGCAATGGATATGCAATGCGTAAGTTAAGAATTTTTTCAAAACATCTAGAATACGATACTCCTCTAAGTGAAGTTGTTATCCCAATTGCTAAAATTTATGACAATATTCGTTTTGTTAATAATTTTGAAGGTCGACGTATATACGGTCGTAAAAATAAATTTGAATCGTTAGTATCTATTTCAGTTTTAAGAAAAGATAATCAGAGTAGATTCGCAAAATAAAATAAATTTTAGTAAAAATCGTACGCTCTTACATGCAAATGATAATTTGCATACAGTACATTGAAAATTAAATATAGTTATGTGTGGTATCCCTGCGACCGTTCTTGGATATTAGTAGATTAAGTTCTATCATGCGAAAGCCAAAGTTAGCTAGGAACAACGGATGGTCACTAAATATTTTAATTAATTTTTGTATTCTTAAATACAGTTGTCAGTCAACTAAAAACTGTCTTTTGCTGGTACACTAGATTGCCATTATCCCTATTTAATTAGGACGAAGCGATCGAGCGTAGTGCGACGATATGAGCCTACTGGTGTATTTAGGGTTAATGCGTTCAAAGCCTAAAACGTAGATCTGACCTATATTTTTATTTTATTATTTAAATTTTATTTTGATTGTTTTCTGTAATGTATTAGAAAAATGGATGTATGATTTTAAAAAACACACTACCAGTCTGTACTTTTTTAAGACTTCAATATTGAGAATAAGATTCATTTGTATGTAAGAGCGTATGATGATCGGAGTGTTAAAAATGATTATTAATATTGATAAATATTTAATCAAAGAATTAAATGAAAATGGATTTGATATTACTGAAAAGCAACTCGTTGATATATATAGAACAAGTAGAAAACGCTGGGATTTTATCGAACGCTTAAAGAAAGAAAATATATCAGAAGAAGAAGCGATTAAGAAATATGATTTATACGCTTTAAGACATGACTAATAAAATAAATCTAACTTTGGCATATATTTTATACAATATATAATATAACTTATAAAATATAATATATAGCCGTCTATTAATTAATAATAGACGGCTTTTTTTATTTTAAGGAGGTGATCATAATGATCAAGCGTAAACAGAATAGTTCTTTAATTATATTACTCACCACAGCAATGATGATAATTCTAAGCAGTCCTGTAAGAGCAGACACGCATAATTATTATTGGTACTACGTTGAGTGGGGTGATACTTTAAGTGAATTATCAGAAACATACTATCAAGACATAGAAACAGTCGCAGAAATAAACAATATTGAAAATATCGACTTAATCTATGCTGAAAGTTACTTACAGTTCATACAAAACTTAAAGAAAGATCCAACAACAATAGATGAGTATCAAGATAATAAATCAAAAAACAGAGATAAGTCTGTAGAAAATAAAAAAACAAAAAATAATGAAATAGAGAGAGTGAGAAACATGGTCGAGGAAAATCCATATCATGTTTCTTTTTTAGGAGGAAATTAATTGAAAGATAAAACAAAGTACCAATCAATGAGTACATTTAACAACACAAATGTTAAACAGCGATTTTCATTAAGAAAGAAAGGTAGAAGTGCAACGAGTGTTCTGTTAGGATTGTCAATTTTATCTAGTGCATTTGTACCAACGGTTGCAGAAGCAAAGCCAATTCATGATCACGAATTAACAGAAATTCCATCAGCAGAGAGTGTTGCACCAGCTAAATATGCCGTAATCGCAGGATTTAGTGATAAAACAGAGTTTTCACAGCAAGGTGACAACTGGATTAGTAAGAAAAATCAAAACGGGCATGACTATCATACACAGGTAGAACCAGCAGATGATAAAAAAGGAAATCTTTCTGTTACTTATACCAACATTGGTAATTTCAAAGGTAAAGATTTAGATTTAAAAATTACTGTAAAAGATTGGAAAAAAGCAGGATTTAAAGGTGGAGAATTTTTCTCATTTGCTGATAATCATATTGGTTTCCATCAGTCTGGATATGATTATATCGATTTAGGCTTTGAATATATTTACTCTGAAAGTGGAGAACCAGCAACTGATTTAACTGGAACATATATGACAGTTGTTGATATTGATGCGTTACAGGGAATGGGCTTTGATGAAAAGCAAATGAAAAATATTGGAAAAGTCTATGCACCAGCTGAATCAGAAGTTGATATTAATAAAAAAGATGATGGTTACACGTATTTCGAAGATGTTAAAGATCAAACGTTAGATACTAATGATCCTAAAGGGCATTTTACTATTTTAGCTGACGGTCATACGCTTGATTTTAAATGGGCGAAAGATTGGTCTGAATATAATAAAGATAAAGTCATTGATTGGGAAGCAGGGCAGTATGAACAATATTTCGGGTATACAGCTGAAAAACCTGTTCGTACAGAAGTGTTAGATCCAGCAAAACTTGTAACTGATAGTGACGAAGTAGATGTATTAGAAAACCAATTAAAAGTTATCTATGAACGATATGAATATGATATCTCACATACTGTACCAGCAGAATATCCAGAGTTTTTCTATAAAGAATACGTCATGGAAGATGTTTTAAATGATGTGTTAGAAACAGGTGAAGTGACTGTATTTAATGAAAATGACGAAGATGTAACAGATCTATTTGAAGATTTATCAGAGGGTAACCACATTAAATTTAAAGCAAAAGAAGATACTTTAAAAGATAAATCATTTTATGGTCACTCATACCGTTTCAACGTAAAAACTAACATTAAAGCAGATGCGGATTTATCAAGTGTTACAGATGATAACGGTAATATTCAAATTCCAAACAAAGCAACAATTACTAAAGACGGTAAGGAACAAAAAGATACAGAAACAACAATCACACACGTTCCAACTCCAGTTGATCCGTCAGTAGATAAAACAATTATTAACGCTGATGGAGAAGATGTAACAGAAAATGAAGTTAATGTTGGAGATCAATTCCAATACAGAGTTACAGCAACATTCCCGAATAAGCAACATGCAGAAAAATTAGGCATATTTGATGACGTTCCAGATGCTTTAGCTGTTGATTCAGTTGTTGTTTTAGATGAAGCAGGAAATGATATTACAGAACAAGGTACGTTGGATATTAACAACGAAAATGAGAGCTTTAGATGGACAGCGAATGACCCAACAGAGTTTGCAGGTCAAACAATTCAAGTTATTCCAACAGTATCAGTTAAAGATACAGTAAGTTTTGCTGAATATGAAGAAGATGGTAAATTTGTTTTCAAAAATACAGCACAACTCTTTGTAGATGATGAAACGCTTGATTCACCAGAAGTGACAACAACACTAGAAAAGGTAGATCCAGAAATTAATAAAGGTATTGTTACAGAAGATGGTTTAGTAGAAGAAAATGAAGTATCAATTGACGACACATTTGAGTATCAAATTGATACAACATACGGAAACGAAACAGTACCAAGTATTTTAGGACTACAAGATGATGTACCCGATGGATTTAACCTTGATTCAGTCGTTGTATTTGATGCAGATGGTAACGACGTTACAGAACAAGGTACGTTAGAAATTGACGAAGAAAAAGAATCGTTTAAATGGACAGCGAATGATCCAAAACAATTTGTCGGTAAGTCATTAAATACAACAGTACAAGTTACAGTTAAAGATGACTTTGATTTTACAGAGTTTAAAGATGGTGAAGATTCATTTGTATTTGAAAACACAGCACAGATGATTACAAGTGATTCAGAGGGCAATGAAAAATATGATGATTCTAATCCTGTTATATCTAAAATGAAGCGTGTTGATAATGCGATTGTAAAGACAATTATTGATAAAGACGGTAATGAAGTAGAAGAAAATCAAATTAAACGTGGTGAAACTTACACATACAAAGTTTCTCAAACAATCTCCAACGAGAAAAACGTAGATTCTGTTTCTTTCTATGACGATCTTGAAGATGCATTAGAAGTAATTAAAACAGAGGTTTATCTTGATGAAGATGTAGATTTAGAAGTTGTACCTCAAGAAGAATCTGCTGAAAATATCGAAAAAGAAGAAACGTCTGAAGAAAATATTGATACAGAAAATGAAACAGATGAAGTTGAATCAAATGATGAAGAAACAGCTGAAAATAAAGAAGTAGCATCTGAATCTGAAAAAACTGAAGAAGAAACAACAGATGAAACTGTAGAATCAGAGCAACATGAGAATACAGAGAAAGACTCTGAAACAGAAGAAGATTTAGAAAAAGATAATACAGAAGTTGAATCAGAGGAATCAACGGATAAAAATACAATCGACACTATCAACGTAGAAGTTGACGAAGATCAGTCAATTGTTTCATGGAATGTTGAAGAGTCGTCTAATGATTTAAAAGGTAAAACTGTTGTTACAGAAATGGAAGTGACATTACCAGAAGATGCAGAATTAAATGAAGAATTAGTTGACGGTGACAACTATATTATTCCAAACGTTGCGAAAGGTACTATTAATGATGATGAACTTGAATCTAATGAAGTTCGTACTTTAGTTGAAAAAGAACCAGAGGAAGTACCACCAGCTGAAACACCAGAAGAGCCAAAACAACCAGAAAATCCACCAAAAGATCCATCACAAGTTAAAACACCACCACAAAAAGAGGGCTGGTTACCACATACTGGTACAGAGGTAAATTACCTCATTGTATTAGGTGGAGCGTTACTTGCAGGATTAGGTGGCTGGAGATTATATCGTATTAGAAAAGAAAATTAATAAGGAGTGATTGTGTGAATCTAAAAAAGAAAGACATAGATTTAATTGTTCAAAGTGTAGGATTAAATCCAAAAGAATGGAGAGAAGACGTGCTAAATCATGCACGTCTATCCATCATGGATAAACAAGGAGAAATCTATAAAGAATTTGAACAAAACGTGATAGAAAAAGAGGCTTTAAAACTCTTAATTGAAAATTCAAGTAAGCTTCAAGAAAAAAATGTACAAAAAGAATCATTTAAAGATGAATCACATAAGCACAAAAATAATAATTAAGGAGAGATTATTGAATGGATAATTTTATTAACTCTGTATCGAACCTCACATCTACACTTCAAACAGCAGGGGTAGTTGTCGCTGCACTTATGATTTTAGTTGCAGGTTATTTCTTCATGTTTGGTGGAGATGAAGGACCGAGAAAAGCTAAAAAGATTTTAATTTATGTTGCGGTTGGTATGGCATGTATTTTAGGAGCTAATGCTTTAGCACAATACATTGCAGATCAAATGGCGTTTTAAATAATGATTAAAAGGGCTGAATTTCAGCCCTTTTATTTATATTAAAGGAGGATTCATATGGAACAGGAAGCATTAGCACCACTTAAAGTGAAATTTACTCATTTACCAAAATCTAAACGTTTTAAAGAATTATATAAAATATTATCAAAATCAGATGGACTAAAGTTAACTGTTAAAACAGGTTTAATTTATCCATTAATAGATGCTGATAGGATTTTAAAAGAATTACATGATTATGTGCATACACCAGAATTTAAAGAAGATAAAAAAGAGCGTTTATTTATCAGTTTTGTATTATTATCGAACGAAACAAATATAGCATACGAAATTAGCAGATATTCACTTATGAATAACAAATATACGATTAAAGATATTGTTGAAGAACAACTAGATACAACATATATTGATCCCGAAAAATATGATAATGGTAAATCTGACTTTAAAGAGGATGCAAAGTTATTAAAAGAAAGAATTGAAAAAGGTTATGAAATTAAAAGTAACCAAATATCTGATAATGTATCAGTCACTAACAAAAAACCAAGTGCTGTTAATAGATTTTTTAGTAGTAGAAAAAATAAAGATGAAACACTTTCAGAAATTGAAAATAAGGAAGCTATTGAAACTGGTAATAATGAAGACAAAGAAATCGAAGAAATGAAAGTGATTGAAGATTTACCGAATGAAGAAAATAAAATTAAAGAAAATCATATAGAAGACACTAATAATGATAAAGAAAACAAAGAAGATTTAAAAGAAACGTCTGAACTGACAAATGAAGAAAACAATATAAAAAAAGAAGTATATACACCAAAAAACAATGAAGATAATAAGGTAGTGAAAAATGTAGAATACGCTGAAGAAAAGAAAGAAGAACTACCGAAACAACAAATTAAGAAAGAGAAAGACATGAAAAATGATGGTCAGGAAATTATTATACCGAAATTATCGTATGAAAAACCTGAAATTTCTCTACTCACAGGAAACTATGTAAGTAAAGCAGTACAAGAATATCTGAATGAAGCTGAGTACGAAAGAGTATTACAAAAAAATAAGAAAATTGAAGATTATAACAATGATTTAAATGCTTATTATTTAGATTTACAAAAAGAATTAGAAGAAAAGTTAAGAAAACATAAATCAAAAAAATATCCAAAAGAAGAAACTTTAAAGAAGTTTAAGGAAGATGAAATTACAGCAATCGAAACCAACATTGAAAGTTTTGATAAAGATTTATCAAGTAAGAACAAAGAAGTTATTGCTCTAAAGCGTGAACAATTTGATGCAGAATTAAATGAATTAAAAGAGCGAAACAAAAATAAATTAGAACAGTTGAAAAAAGAAATTGAATTAGAGGAAAAGGCATTTGAAGATAAAGAAAACTCTAATATTAATGCCCTTTTAAAAGAACAGGAAAAGGATTTAAGTGAAAAACTTGCGAATTACACAGAAGCACTTAAAAGTTCATCACGTGAGAGAGTTGAAAACGCACATCAAGAATTATTAGAAAAATATTATTTTGAACGTGATCAATATAGACATGATTTAACACGAAATATGCTTGAATCACTAAAAAATAAATATAATCTGTATCAAAATGAATTAAGTGAACTTACACATGATTCATATATAAATAAAATTAAGAGTGATATTAAAAAGATTAAGGAAAATGCAGAACGTCATCATGAAAAGATTGAAAAAGAGAAATCAAGACAATCAATAGAAAAAACGAGATTAAAAGAACTTGAATTAAAAGATATAGATGTACGTAAACTTCAAGAAGAAAAAGAACATAATATATCTGAACAAAAACGTATTGAAGCAGAAAATCGTGAACGTGAACTACAAATTAAAGAAAAACAACAAGCTGATGATCACGTCGCACGTATGAAAGAGCTTGAATTAAAGTATATGCAATCAAAGCAAACAGAAAAAGAACAGCCTAAGTTTAATCGATTTTTAGCTGGAATTTTAAGTATGGTATTTGCTTTAGTATTACTCATTTTAATTGGTGCTTACTTAATGTTTAATACAGCACAAGGAGAAACATATGAATCCTTACTTAATAATCAAGACTATTCAAGTATAGCTGAACATTATCCAGATAAAGTCGATCATCTAAGTGAAGAATTGTATAAAAAAGAAGATAGTCAAGGATTAGAACAATTAAATAATGAAACAAACAATGAACTTGCGAATTTTAGATATCAATTAACGAATAATAACAAAGAAGATATTATTACATCTTATGAAAATATTTCTGATAAAGGAAAATTAAAAGATGCTGAACGTTTAAAAGTTGCACAAGCTTATTTAGATAACAACCAATTTGAAGAAGCACGAGAAATTAACCAAACATTAAATGATCGTGAAATTAATAAGCAACTTGCAGAAATTGAATACTATAATCAAATGAAAGCAGAGTTAGAAGAAGTTATAGAAAAAAGCAAAGATAAAGAAGAAGTTAAGAAAGCTGAAAAAGAACTTAAACAAGTCAATATCATATTAGGAAATAAATAATACAACTATAAGTTATAACATATATTTTATAATATATATTATATAACTTATAAGATATAAGGAGTTTATTATGAAAACACAACATAAAGCAATCGTTACAGGTATTGTTCAATTACCGATTCAGTTTAAAAAATCATATCAAGGTTATGTTTATTCAAACGTAACAATTTTAGATAAAAACGGAAAAGAAATACCAATATTTTTTAATAGTGAACTTGCGAATGAATTAAAGAGAGTCTATCAACCGAATACCGAAGTAAAGGTGACAGTTGAAATTGATACTAGAAGACAGCGTGAAAAAAATAGTGGCCAGAAAAAAGATAAAGTTAATATTGTATTACAAGCCACAGATTTTGAATTAACAGTTACGCATTAATATAAGGAGGAGAAATCATTTGACGGAAACATTACAAGTATCTTCCTTTGTGTTTTTAAGTGATTTACCCACATGGATAAAATGGATATTCTGGTTAGTTTTTATTTCTATCATAATTGCAGGTTATGTGTATGTTTATCGTTTAAATCATCCAGTCATGGAAAGTGAAAGAAAAAGAATAGAAAATAAAATACAAGATAATAAAGCTGTGATTCATGAAGAAGAAGAACCTTATGATCCTAGAAATATATTAGGGATTCCATGGGTTCTCTTTTTTATAGGGTTAATTTTTTTAATAGTACATATGTACATTATTAATTATGTACTAAGTATTATTACATCTTTCACAGGATTTATGAGTGTACAGATGAAAGATTTAAAGCACTTTGATGTTCAAGGGTTTAACGAAGCGATTATGGGTGCTGTATTAAATTTCAAAGGAGCAATATTCCCACTTGTATTTATAGAACAACAACCTAATTGGGCAAAATGGGTTTTTATTCTACTACTTTTAGTTGGGTTAGGAATGATCAGTTACCGATTATATCGCTTATATGATAGATATAAACGAATATCTTATGATCAAAAAGGTAACGCACGTTGGACAACTGTGGATGAACTAAATGACACATATAAACTTGTTCCAACTAAAACATTCACTTACAAAGGACAATCTGGCTTTCCAATTTCACATAATTATGGTTATTTCATAGATGATGCAACTTTCAATACTTTAATTATAGGTACGTCACGTAGTGGTAAAGGTGTAACAAGCGTAATCCCATCTATGGATATCGATTCAAGAGCTGAAATTAAACCATCAATTATTGTTGCAGATCCAAAAGGAGAACTTGCAGGAGCAAGTTATGAAACATTGCGAAGACGTGGATATGATGTAGAGATATTAAATATATCTAATCCGAATGACAGTATGAGTTACAATCCATTACATCTAATCACAAAATATTATGAACGTGGCGATATGGATAATGCGACAAAATATACTAAATCGCTCACTCATACTTTATTTCATGATCCTAAAGTAGAAGATAAAACATGGATTAATTTTGCATCTGGAATGACACAAGCATTGATATTAGCAGTTGTAGATTATTGTGTTAAGACAAATCAAAAAGAAAAAATTACTTTTAGAAATGTATATAACATGCTAATTGCCTATGGAACTATGGAAGAAGATCCAGATAATCCAACAAAAGAAGTAAATAAACTCGATCAGTATATGCAGATGCTTAAAGCAGAAAATCCAGAGCATCCAGCAGTTATTGCTTATGGAACAGTTGAATTTGCTGAGGGTAAAACACGGTCTTCAATTTTTACGACTGTTGCAGGTAAATTAGATGATATCAACAAAGACTCTATTGCTAAAATGATGAGTCGACATTCAGTAAACTTTAAAAGACCCGGTTTTAACAAAAGTGTACGTGTTCAATTTACAAAAGAATTTGCCTCTAAACGTGGAGTATTAGAAATAAAAGATGATGAATACCCATTTAAGTTAGATTCAACAGGTGCAGTAGAAATAAACTTTAATACTCAATTAGATAAACATGATGAAATTTATTTTAAATTTAATTCAGAGGAAGAAATAATCGTTGAAACGACCAGAAAACTTAAATCAAATGGTCTGACTTATGAACTTGATCCGTACACAAATGAGTATGTATATGATGATGAAGTTGATTTGTTCTTTGATACAGATTCTATTGAAGAAATTGATATGACGTATTCTGATAAGCCAATTGCGATATTCATGGTTGTCCCAGATTATGATTCATCAGAACACTTTATCGCAAGTATATTTATATCACAAATGTATTCAGAGCTCGCAAGAGAGTGTGAAACTGTTGAGGGACGTTCATGTTTTACACGTGTGAAATTTAGACTTGATGAGTTTGGTAACTTCCCAACAATTCAAGATATGGCAGAAAACTTAACTGTATCTTTAGGTCGTAACATTCTTTGGGAGTTATACGTTCAAGAATTAGACCAAATTAAATCTAAATACAATGAATCCGAAACAAATACAATCATTAGTAACTGTCAAAACAAGGTGTATATCAAATCAACAACAATGAATACAGCTGAAACAATGTCTAAGTTAGCAGGTACTAAAACTGTAATTAATAAAAACTTATCATCAGATCGTTTTGATACACGTGTAAATGAATCAAGATCTTTAGAAGCAGAACCATTAATACGACCAGATGAACTATTAAATTTTGTAATGGGAGAAACAATGGTTATTAGAAGTCTAAAGAGTAGCGATAAATCAAGAAAAGATATACGACCATTTCCGATATTAAATACAGGAAAAACACAAATGCCAAGAGCATTTGAAACGGTTATCGAAGATTTTGATACGAATAAATCGTTAAGTCGCTTTAGTATACCATCTAAACACAGAAATTTAGTGTTGAATGATAATGCGATTGATTTTAAAGCGATGTTTAATTCTAACGGTGGAAAAATCAAGGCATCTTATTTGTCGTCTGAACAATTCAGTCCAGCCCAAATATCAAAAGTATCTGAACTGATTACACAGTATTACGAGATAGAAGAAAATGAAAACATTCATAAAGAAATTATGGATAGTCCAGATAAAGAAGCATTTTACGATAACTTACAAAAAAACTGTCCACCGAACGTATTTCATTTATTAGAAACATTAAAGAATGAAATAAAAGATGTATTAGAAAATAAAGAAGAAGCAAAAGAAACGATAGAAAGCAATCGTGTTAAAAAGCGTTTTACACCTAGAGAAAGACTTGAATATTACTATGAAGAAAGATTATTTAAGATAAAAGAAGTGATAAACGAAGAAACTTTTAATCAATTGTTTCATATATTTAACGCAAGGATTGGAACAAAAGGTATTGATGAAACAATTCTAGATCAATTATTTAAAAATAATATTAACGTCAAAACGATTTACGAATTTTTAGATGAAATTGATGATCAAGAGCTAACAGATAGATTAGTTAGTGAATTAGTAAAAACGACAAGGAAGTGAGTTATTTGGATGATAAAGAAATACTTGAACGGCTAAGCGACTATTTTTCAATGTCTGATCCAATGATGGATGTTTTCAGAATAATTGGTTTTGGTTTAATCAAGTTATTATATTGGATTATTAGTTTTTTAGAAAAAGCCGTTGAACAAGCCTATACATTAGGTGGTCTAATTGAAAACAGTAAGGTAGATACATTATTTAATAACGTAATGCCCCTTGCTTGGGCATTGCTAACAGTAGCAATACTTGTATATGGCTACCAAATGCTAACAGGGAATCAACTATTTAAAAAGGAATTTATAACGAATTTATTATTAGCGATAGGCATATTTGCGATCTTGCCATGGTTATTAATTCAATTAAATAGTATGACGAATAGCGTTTTTGAGTATGCTCAAAATCAATCGAGTGAAGAAGATCAATCAACGAATCAATTAGCCACACAATTATTAAAAACAAATATCAATGATGTATTATGGATAGCAAAAAACGACTATCAAGTGTCAGAAGACGGAATTAATAACAATATTTCTGATGAAAACTTATCACTTTTATCGATTAATGAAAAAATAAATACAAGTGAAAAAGATGTGGGAGGTAAAAGTAGAGATGAAAGAATGAAAGAACTTGGATTAACAGATGATGATAGAGATCTTTTTAATAAATATATTGCAGTCGATTGGGAATTTAATAAATCTTTAAAAGATATTCCACGAATGGACATTACACTAGTTGGTAATATAGAGCTTCTTAGTCAGTTCTATTACAGATATACATTTAATCCATGGTCATTACTCGCACAATTTATTGCAATTAGTTTAGCGTTAGTTGCAACAGCATTTAAAGTTGTGCGTTTATTTATGGAAATTACTTTTAGTAAAATACTCGCACCATTTATCGCAACAACTGATCTCTCAACAGGACAGCGAATGAAAGCATTAATTAAGGATATTTTAATTAACTATAGTGCATTAGCACTTATTCCTTTTGTGATGCAGATATATATTATCGGTGTGGGTTGGCTCACAGCACAAGATTTTAACTGGGTAGTTACATGCATCATCATTTTTGGTATGAGTTATTTCCTAATTGATGGTCCAGAAGTTGCAAAGCGTATACTCGGTATTGACTTAGGAGTTCAAGACGGTTGGCGTGTAATGATGGGAGCTATGGCTGCAGGTACAGCAGGAGCTAAAGGAGTTGGACTAGCAACTAAAGGTGCATCAGGTGTAGCAGAAAAAATGGCAAATAGTGAACGTCTACAAGGCTTAACAAAAGGTGTTGGAAACCTTGCTGGTGCTACTATGAAAGATACAATGAATGATGCGAAACAAGCAGTTGGTCAAGGCTTAGGTAAATTTGCTGAAAGTGATAAAGGACAAGATGTTTATAGCTTTGGTAAGAAAGCAGGAAGACGTTATGGTGAAATGGGTGAAGCACTAAAAGGAGCAGTTGAAAATTCAGCCGTAGGACAAACAGCGAAAGATATTAAAGATGGTGTTCAAGGTGTTGGTGCAGTATATAGAGGCGAAAGTGATACGTTTAAATCACAAAATGATACTGGAGGTAGTTTATCAACGCCACCACAAGAATTATCTAATGCACTTGCAAACGTAAATACTTCTCTACAGCCAGATGAAACAGGTGCAACTGATTCTATGAGTGCAGTACGTAGTGTGTCAGAACTTGTAAATACACAGCCGACAGATGACAATGACAGACAACAACTAATCTCAGCAATGCTACAAGGAGCGACAACAGACGAAGCACAACAACGTATTAATGGACTGTTAGGTGAAATTAGTGATCCAGAATCTAAGCAACAAATGATTAGCTCATTAATGGCAAGTAATGATGTTGGATTAGAAGAAAAGAATCAGTTAGTTAGTGGTGTGATGAGTGGTGCGATTGACGGTAATCCATCACAAATGGTACAAGATATTGTGACTGGAATGTCAAATCAACCAGAAAAACAGCAACAATTAATTGAATCAATGGTAACTAATTCATCTATTCCTAATGAATCAAAACAACAACTTGTAGAAGCAGTCATGAGTAATAAAGATATGGGTGTTGAATCTAAAACACAATTACTAAATACTATGACAAGTAATACGCCTAATACAGAATCTAAAACACAAATGATTAATTCTATCGCAAATGGAGAAGCAAGTACGAAGACACAACAAGCCTTTGTAAATGAAGTAATAAATAGTGCAGATCGTAGTGCGAAAACACAAATTCAAAATGTAGAAGAATTAATTAATTCTAATGGTAGTCCACAAGAAACAGCAACTAAGCTAGTTAATGCGATTCATAGTAACAACAATGATCCACAAATGCAGACACAAATGATTAATAAAGTGATGCAAGGATCAGATAACATGGCATCTGGATTAAAGACACAATTTATTAGTCAAGCAGTTACTGGAGAAGCATTAAATAGTGGGGCGAAAACACAGTTAGTGAACACAATCTTTGGTGGTGGAGAACAGTCATTACCATCTAGTCAACAAAGAGTACTATCACAAGTATTATCAAGTGGGTCTGGTGTTGAACACAAAAACGCTTATCTCAACGAAATCTATAATAAAGCAGAACCTGTTGCGAAAAACCGTAGTGAATTTGTAAATATGATTCGAGGCAGTAACATTGAAACAGGTATTAAAGAAGCTATTGTGAATCAAGCAGAATTTAGTTATAGCAGTAAAAACCAATCAACTTTATCAAATCAGATTAATAGCGTAATGAATACTAAAGGATTAGATGATGGATTAAAAAATAACATTATTCATGAAATCTCAAACCCTAATTCTGTATATAAGGAACAAAGTTTCCAAGATATCGTTAAAAAAGTAGATAGATTATAAAAGATTTAAGGCACTTTATCTAAAGATAAAGTGCTTTTTAATTACTTGTAAAAGAAAGGAAAAATAAATGGATAAATATTTAATACCAAAAGACATAAAATCACAAATTAAATTTGGATTATTTAACTTATCAGATATAGTTGTGATCGTTGCGGTACTTTTACTTTGGTATATATTAATGCAACAAACATCATTTGGAGTATTCATAAATGTGATGTTATTCATAGGTCATGCAATTTTCGCATTATTTTTAATCATGAGAACTAAAGATAATCCAGATAGACCGAGAATATCAATTATGTTATCAGCATTATTAAATCAAGATGATACTAATTATCATTCAATTGACTATAACAAGTATAAGAAATTTAATGAAAATTAATTTTTTAGGAGGACAAAATGAATCAAACAGAATCAAGGTTAGTGCCAAGTAGAATACAAAGGATCGAACAAGATAAAATTGAACTTTCAAAAATAAAGATTCCAACTACATTCTTATCTGTTTCACCTTACAAAAGAATAGTAGATATGGAATCTAACACAATGAATGAAACAGTTATTCAAATGAGTAACGACACATACGTTCAAATTTATAAGTACAAGTCATACGATCTAAATTTATTAAATGTAGAAGAAAAAAGGATATTGATTCAACAATTCGCTAACTTTTTAAGAATTTATAGTGATGACATTAAGAATGTGAGTTTAATGTTCCCAGTCAATACAACAGAACAACAACACTATTGGATGATGAAATATGAAAATGCAAAAACACAAATTCAAAAAGAACTCTCAGCTGAAAGATTACTAAGATTAAAAGCTATTCAAACGCATTTTAAAACTCAAACGCATTACTGTTATATCTTTTCTAATACTATTCAAGAAATGGAAGATAAAATGCGAAGCATACCACAATATCATTCATTAATAGATCCTAAACCATTAACACGAGAAGAAAAAGAACAATTATTATACAGACTTAATAATCAAGAACCAGAATAATATATAACATATAATATATATGTTATATATTATATTTTATATAATATAAAGGAGAAACTTATGTTAAGTATATTTAATAAAAAAGAACCAAAAGCAGTTAAAAAGAAACCAGAACATTATGCGTTAGATGGATATGATTTAGATTTTATTGCACGTATCCAGCCACAGGGTGGTATTAAGTTTAAAGAAAGATATGTAGAAAATGGGATTGGTTATCAAGGTTGCATCCTATTATATGATTTTCCAAATGACGTGACGGGTCATTGGTTAAATTCCATTATTAATATGGAGGGAACAATTGGAGTTGTCGACTATGGTACAGAAGATAATACAGAGGTTATGACTACGCTAAATCGTTCTGTAAGAGAACAACATTCACGTATTTTAGAATCGAAAAATGCGTTATCGAGAAATGAGTATCAAAATACTTATCGAAATCTCATGGATATTGGGGAGGCAATTAACCAATACGGAGAAGTCATAAAAAACATGAATATACGTCTTTATATCACAGGATCATCACAAGTGGATTTAGATAAAAAAGTATCAGATATTCGTAAGGAGCTACAGTCCAAAGGGTTTAAAGGTCAAATGATGATGTTTGAGTCTAAAGATAATTATTTAAGTATGGCATATAGCTTAACAGATCAGAAAAAAGAGTTATCTTACTATAGAAAAGGTAAAGCGAACGTACCAGCATCTACAGCAGGAGCAAGTTATTATATGAATCATACGGAACTCATGGATCCAAACGGTGCATATTTAGGAACAACAATGACAGATGGTACGGTATTGCTAGACATGTTTCAAGCCGATAGTAAACGTACGTACTATAATTCAATTATCTTCGGAGCAATGGGTAAAGGTAAATCCACACTTATGAAAATGTTATTTGAAGATCAAAACGCACGTAGTCATATGATAAGAGGTTTTGATATTGCAGGTGACTTTAGAGAAGTTGTTAAATATAACGGAGGTCAAATGATCTCATTAAGTGGTAGTGGTGGAATTATTAATATGTTAGAAGTGTTTGCGACAGCGACTACAGAAACAGAAGATGATCACCAAGAATTAGTTGTAGATGAGAAAGCATCATTTTCAGCTCATTTATCTAAGTTAAAAATGCAGTTAAAAATCTTAAACTCTGATTTAACAGAAACAGATTTAACAGACTATGCCAATTGGTTAAGAGAATTTTATATTGATTTTGGATTGCTACCAAATTCTCTTGAAGAAGATTATAAAGTTACAGGATTAGAGCCGAAACAATATCCGATTTTAAGTGACTTACTATCATTTTTAGAAAGTAAAAATACAGATGGGTATTCGATTGAAAAAAATCGTACTTTGGAGAAAGTTATATCAACAATTAAAGAAATGGTAGAACAAAATGGTAATTTATTTAACGGACATACAACGATTCCAGATATTTTATATGAACCAATTGTATTTTTTGATATTAAAGGTTTAATGGACTATGGATTACCAATTTTCCAGACACAAATTTATACAGCAATTTCTATGATTTGGTCACATGCACTATATCATGGACAACAAAGTAAGAAACAAATTGAGAATCCAGATATTGATAACGATACTGTACAGCGTTTCATGGTTTTCATTGACGAATGTCATAACATTATTAACGCTAATAATAGAGAAGTTGTACAGTTCACAAAAAACTTTATGAAAGAAATGCGTAAATATATGGCTGGTATTCAGTTGGCAACGCAGTCACCACAGGAATTACTGCCAGATGGTAATGAATTAATTGTAAATGACTTAAAACAAATTTTTGAGTTAACACAATATAAATTCTTATTAGGAATGGATCAGTCCACATTAGATAAATTAGAAGACGTGCTAGGCGATACAATCAAAGAATCTGAATATGAATTAATACCAAACTTAGAACGTGGACAAGCGATACTTTCAATTTCTGGAGATTCAATCGTATTTAACGTAATGCCGACACAAGAACAACTAGATCGATTTGAAGGTGGATTATAAAAAATTAAATTATTATTCTACTACTAATGAAAGCCCGATTTTATAAGTACATAAAATCGGGCTTTTTTTAACGTGTAAAGGCATTGAAGAAACGCTAATGCGTTTCTTTG
>NZ_KV793629.1:44855-56331 GCF_001808485.1 Nosocomiicoccus sp. HMSC09A07 | reverse complement strand
TCGATTTGCGTTAAATAGTTTTTCATCTTTTAATATAAAATGGATTTGCGTAAAAGAGATAGTCCGTACGTTGACACAATTCTCGTAATTGTCAACGTAATCAGACACTCGTTTACACAAATGCGTTTTGCGTAAAATAAAGCTATAACGACGCACCCTCACCAAATAAAAAGGCCGTAGTTTCGAACTCTTATGAGTCGTTAACTACGGTCGTTTTTATTAGCTTAAAATTAAATCTGTCAGTTCTTCTTTTGATAAATTACCGAAGTAATAGTTTAAATCGATTTCTGCTAATCGTTCTAATAGATCTTCTCGTTTCACTTTTGTGCCGATTAAGTGCGCGCTCACGTCGTCGATTTGTCCTTGGCCGAAGAAGTCACCGTAGATTTGGCATTTGTCGATACGACCTTCGACGATTTCTAAATTGATATCGATCGTTCCAGCAGTCGTACGGCCATCTCTTTGATAACTATAGTTTGGAGAGTTACCATAGTTCCAGTCCCAGTTTTTATATTTCTTTTCGACGAGTTCATCGATTTTCTGCCAGTCTTCGTCAGTTAGTTCGTAGCGTTTTGCTTCATCTACAGATTGAATATTGAGAAGTTCTTTAATGATGAGGTCTTTAAATTCATCTGTCGTAACATTTTGAAGTTCTGGTTTTAAATGTTCGCGAATGCTCGTTACGCGACTTCTTACAGATTTAATACCTTTTGATTCGATTTTCTTTTGATTCGGATTTAATGACTCAAGCATACGTTCAGGGTGAATGTCGAGTAGTAGAGAGAAACCACCGTATACGCGCCCGTGTGATTTTGTCATCGCTGCACCTGATACTTTTTTACCGTCGATTAAAAGATCGTTTCTTCCGCTTTGCTCGACATTTTTAACTCCGAGATTTTTCAGGGCTTGAATGACAGGGGCGTACATTTTCTTGTAGTCACCGTATATTCCACTGTCTTCAGGGATTAAGAAACAAACGTTTACTGCACCTTCATCGACGAGTACTGCTCCGCCTCCAGTGTCACGGCGTACGACGATAATGCCGTTTTCGTCTAAATAGTCTTGGTTCACTTCTGCACGAGCGTTTTGGAAACGTCCGATTTCAATTTTAGGTTGGCAATAATACGGAAATATAATTCCTTCATCTAAAAATATATTTTCATTGACATATACTTGCATTGCGAGTGCGTATGCACCGTCGTCTACATATTTTCCGTTACGAAATGGTTCAATTAGATACATGTTGTTGCTCCTTTAAAATGTGATTTGCTTTGACAATCGTCGTTTGAATATCATCTGTTAAAGCGATCGACTGCTCTTTAATATCATCAGGAATTCGGTATGATTTTTGGTTCATCGTAACAAATTTAGCGTCTTTATTTTGACATGTGAATCGCCAAAACGGATGTTTGATAAACTGCGGCGTCGTATAGCCGACACCGATTTCTAAATAGATGACTTTTCCGGATTTATGCTCGTTAAGAAACGCTTCGTATCGCGCTTTTTGCTCGAAGAAGTGTGGACTTTCGACCATGCCTTTTTCGGCGTTACGTTTGTTAATCTCTAACTTT
The DNA here is from genome assembly GCF_001808485.1 of Nosocomiicoccus sp. HMSC09A07. Lineage (NCBI taxonomy): Bacteria > Bacillati > Bacillota > Bacilli > Caryophanales > Staphylococcaceae > Nosocomiicoccus > Nosocomiicoccus sp. HMSC09A07. Next base: position 54,760 of record NZ_KV793629.1, on the reverse strand, counting down.
GCGTTACATTTTGGACAAAACGGAATTAGGTCGTATGGTACTTTCATATCTTGTTGTTGTTCGACCATTTTTAACATCATTTCGTCATCTCGGTACGTCTCGTTATGGCAAAACTGACTACACTGCATTAACGCATATTCACCTTGATAGTAGAATACTTTATCCATATCATAGTCTGCTTTATAAAAAGCGTTATCTGCGTTTGTCGTAATGACAAAGTACGGTGTATGTTCGAGCATTTCTTTAAGTGCTACATACGATTTACCGACCGGTTGATCGATATAATTTAGCTTGACGAAGCGACTTTGAAACGCCCAATACTCTTCAGTCGTCGGAAAGTCAAAAAGACTCGCTTGTAACATGTCGAACCATCCGTACTTTTCAATAAAATCTGGAAAGTTCTTTTTAAAACGGTCACCGACGTATGTAAAGCCGTCTGAAGCGGACATCCCAGCACCGACGCCAACGACGACAGCGTCTGCATCTTTTATAAGAGAAGCGAGTGTTTCACTGTCTGAATGTGTGTTGTAGTTCCAAGTAGACATAGCATTTCCTTTCTAACGTAATATGTTGTTGTATATCATTTCATCTTCATCGGAAAATACGTTAAAGATGACTTTTAAATTAGAGTTTGTTTCTTCTAAATAATCTTTGACTGTGTGTGTCGCAATTTCAGCTGCGAGTAGTTTAGGGAAACGAAATACACCTGTAGAAATGCTACAAAACGCGACGCTCTCTAAATTATGCTGATCCGCAAGTTTAAGGACACTTAGATAACATTGTTTGAGTAAATCTTGCTGCATTTTTGAAGGTGCGTCTCCTTTAATATACGGACCAACTGTGTGAAATACGTATTTTGAAGGTAAGTTGTAAGCATTCGTTATTTTCGCGCGACCGACCGCTTCTTTACGACCTTGTGCTTCCATAATTTCGTGACATTCATAGCGTAGTTGAATCCCGGCTTTCGTGTGGATGATATTATCAATACACGCGTGTCCCTTTATAAAACAGCCGAGTAAATCAGCGTTCGCGGCATTCACAATACCATCAACAGCGAGTGTTGTTATATCACCTTTAAACATATAGATTTGTCTTTCGACTTCTTCTAAATCTTTAAGATGAACAACCGTATCGTTAAATGACTTTAAAAACTCATCTTGAATGCGTAAATATTTCTCAGGTAAAGGCTTTGGTTTACGCACGTTGACGAGTTCACGGTATAACGTAAATGCATGTTCAAAATCTCTCGCAGCTGTATGTGCTAAGTTTTTTTCATCTTGTAAATAATGTATCAAATCATTTACTTCGTTTAGTGTCATAACATAAAACCCTCTTTACTAGAAAAAAGCTTACAATTAAAAAATTGTAAGCGATCTAACATTATTGTGCGTCGTCTAACGCATTAAATGCATCTTCATCGACGTCTGTCAGTTTTACAACCCAGCTTTCGTTTGCGTCTGAAGCGTTTAAAATTTCTGGTGTGTCGATTGCTTTTGTATTTCGTTCAACGACTGTCCCAGCAAGTGGTGACATTAAGTCTAATACTGTTTTAGAACCTTCTAATTCAAGTAGTGAGTCGCCTTTTTTAACGACGTCCTCTTTACTGAATTGAACATATCCAACTGTTCCGATATCATCTTGAAGTTCAGGCGTTAACACTAAAGTATAAGTGTCTCCATCTTTATCGATCCATAAGTAGTTTGCTGTTTTTCTCATAAAAAACATCCTTTCTAAATTTTCGAATTTATAAATTAAATGCCTCGTGTATTAACGTGAGTGCATGTTTTCTATTGTTAAATCCTGGCATTAGCGGAATGATGAGTAATTCATCAGCTGAAAGTTCGTTTTGAATATCCATTAGCTTTGCTTTTATCGTTTCTTTTGACCCGACGACCATACGTGTCCGGTTGGCTTTCATACGCTTCAGTTCATCATCTGTATAATCATAGGCTTTCGCTGTTTCTACAGATGGGAAGTATTCGAACTCGTTAAAGTTATTTTTACCGAGTAGCCATACGTCTAAAGCATTCGCGAGTGTCTCGGCTTTTTCATCCGTATCTGAGATGACGACGAAAACTGCTGCAATAGTGACAGGTGTTTCGTTCGTTTTTGACGGTTGAAACATTTCTTTAAATTGCTTTATTGCCCGTCGTCCAGTTGGTATTTTATCGGTAGATGCATACGGAAATAACCCGAAAATATACCCGACACCGAGTTTCGCTGCGAGTTTCGCTGAACGTTCACTCGTACTTAGCATCCACATAGAAGGCGCTGAAGAAGTTTCAGGGTGAACGGTAATGTTTGACGCATTAGTTAAATGTTGTTGCAACGTATCGATATGATGTTCGTAGTCAAAATCAGCTTTTTTCGTATCCATTGCACGTTGTACTTTAGCTGTACCGAACGTATTACCAAAGCCTAAGTTCACACGTCCACAGTGAAAAGCTTCTAACATACGAAAGTTTTCTGCAACTTTTAACGGACTGTAATGCGGCAACATAACACCAGCTGAACCAATTTGAATGTCGTTTGTTTCATCGAGTAGTTTCATCATCAATAGTTCTGGTGAACTACTTGCAAATGATTTTACATCGTGATGCTCTGCGACGAAGAATCGACTGAAATTTAATGCTTCAGCATGTTGAGCGAGTTCGATTGCTTCTTTCACTGCAGTTACTGCATCTTTCTCTTCATCGATCACTGCGTAATCAAGGACGCTTATTTTAACGATGATGATCAATCCTTTTAAATTAAAATTAATGTATGAAGCATATATAATTATAGTCGCACTGAATTTTATAGTCAAAGAAAGCATATGGTATGCTAGAATGACAAACTTACAATTAAAGGGGTAAGAAAATGAACGAAAAATACGAACCGCTATTTGAACCATTTCAACTGCCGAATGGTGACGTCATTGATAACCGTTTTGTATTGTCTCCAATGATTACAAATTCATCGACTAAAGACGGGGAAGTAACGACTGAAGATGTCTTATATCACGAACGACGCAGCAAGTCTGCGCCGATTCTCGTAACAGGGGCTGCGTATATCGAACCGTACGGTCAACTATTTGAATACGGGTATAGCGTTGCAGATGATAAAAAAATTGAAGGATTAAAAAAACTCGCGCAAGCGATGAAACAGTCTGGTGGAAAAGCGATATTACAACTCACACATGCTGGACGTTTTTCTAACCAAGCAATTTTAGATTTAGGCGTCGTTTATGGACCGAGTTTGATGGAGTTAAATGTGCCAGTAAAACACCAAGTGTTGCCGATGTCTAAACGTAAAATCGACATGGTGATTGATAATTACCGCGAGGCAACTAAGCGCGCAATTGAAGCGGGATTTGATGGTGTTGAAGTATCAGCTGCACAACGATTACTCATTCAAACATTTTTCTCTAAATTTTCAAATGAGCGTGACGACGAATATGGTAGTAAAACGTTAGAAGACCGATCAAGATTTGGTTTAGAAGTATATCAAGCTGTTGCAGATGTTATTGAAACTCACGCGCCAAAAGACTTTATGCTCGGCTTTAGAGGGACACCTGAAGAAACAAGGGGTAGTGACGTCGGTTATACAGTTGAAGAGTTTTTACAATTCGTAGATGCACTCGAATCTATTCGACCGCTCGACTATTTAGCAATCGCAAGTTGGGGTCGAAACATTTATAAAGCGACGGTCCGTGCACAAGGTGAAAACGAAGGTGAATACGTCAATAAGATTGTCTATGATCACGTGAAAGGGAAAATCCCACTCATGGTTACTGGAGGTATTAACACGCCAGAAAAAGCACTAGAAGCATTACAATTTGGCGATATGGTCGGAATGTCGAGCCCATTTATTACCGAACCAGATTTCGTAAATAAGTTAAAAGCAGGTCACGAATCAGATATTACACTTCAGTTTGAGATTGACGAGTTAGAAGACTTAAAAATTCCACGTGCAGCTTTTAAAGACATCGTTAGAATGATGGATTACGGCGAAGGGCTACCAAAAGAGACGCGCGATGAGTTACGACGTATGGCAGAAGATAAAGAATAAGAAGTTTCTTGGGAAATATTTAATCTACACGAAAGTAGGAGTCGTATGGAGCTATCCATTGAAAAATTAACCGTTCAATTTAATACATTTTTGCTCAATATCAATGAACTTCATTTTAATGATGGGTTAAATATCATTATCGGGGGTAACGGTAGTGGGAAAACGACGCTTTTAAATGGTTTAATCGGCTATCAATATAGTGAGAGAGATGTATTGTTTAACGATGCACCGTTTCATTTAAAAGAGCACGTCACATATATCCCGCAACTTTTAAATCGCCCTGACATGACAGTTAAAGACTTCGCCGAGTTAACGAGTCAAAAAAGTAGCGATGATTTACTGAAACGTTTTTCTTTATACGATTTAAAAGATACATCCGTATCTCATATTTCGGGTGGGGAGTTTAAGCGTGCGGTATTTGTCCAAGCAGTGTTAGAAAATAAACCGATACTTATCTTCGATGAACTTGAAGAAGGACTCGACGTCAAATATAAAAAAGAGATGTTTGACTATATAAAAGAATTATCAAAAGAAAAAATCGTTATTATGAACGTGCATGATCTCACGCTCGTATTACAATATGCAGATAAAGTAATCGGAATGAAAAAAGGTGAAGTCGCATTTACGACTTCACCAGAATGTATCACAGAATCTAATTTAACGAATATCTTTAACGTACCACTTGAAATTATTGAGTATGACCGTAAGCGACTTATCGTTCTGTAACTAAAATCGCACCGATTGCACCACTATATTCACCGTTTTCAATGATATGTGGTTTTATACCTTTTAGTGAACCGTAGCTATGAATGACACCTTGCATGACATCGTTATCTTTTAATGTCGAACCAATGAGTACTAAATCATTCGTTTTAAATCCTTGAGCGAGCGTCACGCCAAATGAAATCGCACCTTCAGCGACCATTCCGATGACAGATGCAAGTTTATCTGCAGCTGAAGCGGTCGTATGATGGTGTGGTTCTACGCGTGCAAAGTTACTTGCAGTTAGTTCAGGAGTTAACGGTTTTGGTACAGGACCGTCTTTAAATATGTGCTTTACTTTTAAATCTAACGTATCACGGTTTCCTTTTTTTGCTGTTTCTACAATTTCCTCAAACGTCTCATAACCTGTAAGTAGTTGTGATAACCCCATTAACGTACCACCACCGATACCAGTACCACCGACGCGGCGCTGAGTGTTATTTTCGACGACGTGAAAACTCGTTCCCGTTCCGATATTTAAGTAAACGAAGCGATCTAAAGGGATATTTTGTTGCTCCATTAAATATGTCAGACCAGTAAACGCTGCGTCGAATTCAATTTGTAAATGCGACTCGTGCTTTACATGTTCTGATATGTATACACTGCCGCCTCCAGTTAAGTATAGTGTGACGTCTTCTTCTTCGTTTAACTCTTGAATGAGCATATCTACTTCAGTCGTAGGACGGCTACTATATTCATATGTACCATCGTCATACATTTTGACGACTTTCGTTAACGTACCACCCGCATCGATTCCTATTTTCATCGTTATCCTCCATATAAAATAAACTTAGCACCCTCTATTATATGGGTGCTAAGCAATTATTGTAAACTATTAAAATTGTTTATGTTCTTCTTTTGCGTTGTCACTGTGTCGGCGTCTTGCGAGTGCTTTGTTTGGCTCTCTTCGCATACTCTTAATAACACTAAATATCATTAAGATAAGAACGATCGCAAACGGTAGACCAGCGAGTAAGCTTGCTGCTTGTAAACTTGTCAGTCCACCAGCTAAAATCAGTGCGACTGTTAATACTCCGAGTAATACTCCCCATAACACTTTCATGCGTATCGGTGGATTTTCAGTATCACCAAGACTCATTCCAGAAACGATAAACGTTGCAGAGTCTGCAGACGTTACTAAGAATAAGAAGATGAGTAAAATCGCAACGATTGACGTTAACGTTGTAAATGGCATCGTATTTAATAACTCAAATAATGCGCGTGTTTCATCTTGTTGAACGATTGACGCGATATCTGTGTTTTTAAATAAGTCAGAGTAAATCGCAGTTCCTCCGAGGGCACCAACCCATAAGAATGATAAAATCGGTGGGACGATTAAAATACCAGCGACGTATTCACGAATCGTACGACCACGTGATACACGTGCGACGAATGAACCGATAAATGGACTCCAAGCAATTACCCATGCCCAGTAGAATACTGTCCATCCTCTTGTCCAATCTCTCGCGTTATATGGTTCGGCACGTAGTGAGTAACCGACATAATTCGATAAATAATCTCCGAGACCTAAAACGATAGATTCCATAATGAAGCTAAACGGACCGAAGATAATCATGAATACTGTTAAGAATAATGCGAGTACCATGTTCATCGTACTAAAGAACTTCATCCCTTTTTCTAGACCGATTACTGTCGATAAGATGAATACCGTTGTCATAAGTACCGTTAAAATAATTTGAGTGACAGGGCCTTGAGGTAATCCAAATGCGTGGTTTAACCCACCATCCATTTGTAAAATACCGAGACCGACTGACGTCGCCATCCCTGTAATTGTCGCGATAATTGCGAGCGTATCGATCGAATTACGACCGAGTTTACTATAGTTAAACCCAAAAATAGGTTCGAGTGACGTAGAAATTAACCCGTCACGCTTTTTACGATATTGGAAGTAACCAATCGCAAGTCCAGCAACTCCGAAAATTGACCACTGTGAAATTCCCCAGTGGAAATACGTATAACCCATTGCGATTCTCGCAGCTTCAGCATCTTGAATTGGGCCACCTAAAAACGGTGCTTCCACGAAGTGTTGCATCGGTTCAGCAACTCCGAAGAATACGAGTCCAACTCCAAGACCACTCGAGAATAACATACCGATCCAAGGCCAAAAGGCAAATTCTGGCTCAGAATCGTCATCACCGAGCTTAATACGACCGTATGGTGAGAGTGCTAAGAATATAAGTAACACACCAAATCCGAATACGAGAAGTAAGAAGAACCAAGTGAAGTTTTGAGAAATAAATTCATAAATTGCTTCAGAAGCTGCCTGGAATCTGCCAGGGATAACCATCGCAATAATTGATGCGACAATGATTATCGTCGCTGAAGTCCAAAAGACTGTTCCGAGTTCAAGTTTAGAGAACCCCTTACGCTTATGTTGATTCGTGTTTTTATTTGACACGATAAAATTTCCTCCTTATTGTCCAATGATTTATTATTACCCTAATCATTATGAAATAAACACTATTTTTTACGGGTTTTATTTTCAAAATATCATATGCTACACTATGAAAAATGCTTGCATTATAATAGTATTGAATGTAATATACTTTTGATTGTGCAATGAATGATATGAAAGGATATCAAATTATGAGATTAGATGAGTTTACAAAAGAAATGATCGACGAACAAGCGTTTATTGATATGGCTTATATTTACTTAGATGATTTAGAAAAAGAAACTGATTTATATTCAATTATCGACAAATTCCAAGAAATCGGTGGATATACTGAGAAAGAAATCGAAAATCGTATTTTACAATTTTATACAGACTTAAATACAGATGGTCGTTTTGTTTCTACTGAAGACGGTGTATGGGGTCTTAGAAAATGGTTCACGGTGGATGACATCAACGACAAAATTGCACCGACGGTTCATAAGTTTGAAGTCGTCGACAATGAACTTGATGAATTCGACGAACTTGACGAAGAACTTGACGATGAAGACATCGAAGATATCGACGAAGAAGACGATGAGGATATCGATGAAGCTATTGATGATGAAGACATCGACACTACGGATTTAAACATCGATGAAGGCGATACGCTCGAAGATGATTACGGTGACGGAGACGACTATTAAATTATTGACAAATTCCGTAATCGTGCTATTATTTTAATTGGGCTCCCTTATTTTAGGGATACAGTGAACGAGCTCCTTTCCAAGCGCATTTGGGAGGGAGATTTTTTTATTTATAGGAGGAATCTTACTTGACTAAGTATATTTTTGTAACAGGTGGCGTTGTATCTTCTCTTGGTAAAGGTATTACGGCTGCATCACTCGGTAGAATTTTAAAAGCACGTGGATTTAAAGTAACAGTTCAAAAGTTTGATCCATACTTAAACGTTGACCCAGGTGAAATGAGCCCGTTTCAACATGGGGAAGTTTTTGTCACAGATGATGGTGCAGAAACGGATTTAGATTTAGGACACTATGAACGATTTATCGACATTACAGTAAACAAATACTCAAGCGCTACAGCAGGTAAGATTTATTCAGAAGTGTTACGAAAAGAGCGTAACGGAGATTACTTTGGAGGAACTGTACAAGTCATTCCTCACATTACAAACGAAATTAAATCGAGAATGTTACGTAACGGTGAAAAGACAGATGCTGAAATCGTCATTACTGAAATTGGCGGAACGACAGGTGACATCGAAGGATTACCGTTTATTGAAGCTATTCGTCAGTTAAGAACACAACTCGGTAGAGAAAATGTCATGTTTATTCATTGTACGTTACTACCATATATTAAAGCAGCAGGCGAAATGAAAACTAAACCGACGCAACATAGTGTTAAAGAATTACGTGGTTTAGGTATTCAACCAGATATGATCGTCGTACGTACAGAGTATGAAATGACAGAAGACTTACGTAACAAGATCGCATTATTCTCAGACGTCAGTGTAGAAAACGTCATCGAAGCAAAAGATGAAGACACAATTTATAACATCGTGTTAAGTATACAAGATCAAAACATGGATGATATCGTCCTTAAAACATTAGGTTTAGAGAGTAAACGTGAAGCAAACTTAGACGACTGGGTACAAGTATTAGAAAACATCCGCAATTTAAATCAAAAAGTGAAAATCGGTATCGTCGGTAAGTATGTCGAACTTCAAGATGCGTATCTTTCAATCGTTGAATCTTTAAACCATGCAGGATTTGAAGAGTTAACAGAAATTGAAATCGACTGGATTTATGCAAAAGACGTAACGGATAAAAATGTCGATGAAATACTCGGTGGATTAGACGGAATCGTCGTTCCAGGAGGATTTGGAGATCAAGGTATTGAAGGTAAACTTGAAACGTTACGTTACGCACGTGAAACAGGTAAACCAGTACTTGGAATTAGTTTAGGAATGCAATTAATGGCAATTGAAGCGGCGAGAAACATCTTAGGTATGAAAGATGCGAACTCTACAGAAATCGATCCAACAACACATGATCCAATCATTACTTTAATGAGTGAAGATGCGGAGCTACTTGACCGTGAACATTCATTAAGAATTGGAAGCTATGACTCAGTCGTAGTAGAGGACACACTCGCTTCAAAACTGTATGGTGTGAAAGATATAAGCGAACGTCATCGTCACCGCTTTGAATTCAATAACGAATACGAAGAAAATATTAAAGACGCAGGACTTACATTCAGTGGAATGAGTGAAGATGGTAAATATAAAGAGATTATCGAAATTACAGAACATCCGTTTTATATCGGTGCAGTCTTCCACCCAGAATTTAAGTCAAGACCTACTAGACCACATCCATTATTTAAAGGATTAGTAGAAGCGGCTATTAAAGAAAAAGAAAATAACGAGAATTAATGAAAAGGGCGTGCAGTGCACGCCGTTTTTTGCTTTGTGGTTGCTTTTTGTTAAAATAACGCCACTGTTGTTAACGCAAAACGGATTTGCGTGAAATAGTTTTTCATCTTTTAACACAAAAGCGATTTGCGTCAAATCAGTCCTGCATACGTTAACGCAAATGCTCTAATCGTTAAATTAATGGGGCACCCTTTAACGCAAAACGGATTTGCGTAAAATAGTTTTTCATCTTTTAACACAAAAGCGATT
>NZ_KV793629.1:0-44835 GCF_001808485.1 Nosocomiicoccus sp. HMSC09A07 | reverse complement strand
TACGTTAACGCAAATGCTCTAATCGTTAAATTAAGGGAGCGTGCTTTAACACAAAAGCGATTTGCGTGAAATAGTTTTTCATCTTTTAACACAAAAGCGATTTGCGTGAAATAGTTCCTTAAAAGCACAATGCGACGAACTTATTCATACTTCGGATTCGTCATTTCTTCGATGAGAATATATAAATGATAATAGATGAATAAAAACGCCGTGCCATATGGGTTTAACACACGATCAAAGTCCGGCATCGGTACGAGTTTTCGCTTCGATGATAAATCGATGAAGTGATGCTTTTCTTCGAGTTCCGCTTTATTATCTTTATTTGTATTTGAAACTAAGACGTAGTCGATAAACTCGTCGTCGAGTTGATCGACGAATGCTTTTACTTCTTCTGTATATTCTTTTGTGATGATTAATAGACGGTCTGGTGTTGTGATATCTTCGATGGAATGGAACGGTTGAATCGATGGGATACGTTCGTCATTGTGTAAAAAATAATCTTCAAAAAATGTGGCTTCGTTAAATGTCTTTAATAATATGTTCCCTTCAGACATCGTTGCTTGAGCGAGTAATCGTGCAGCGATTTCTATTTCTTCTTCTTGATTTTCTATCGTGTTAAACACATTTGTCATTTGTGTATGTAGTATTTTATCCATAGTAACTCCTTTAGTTATATCGTTTAATATATCGTATCATGATGTATTCGTTGAAGAGAGAGAAATACTTATTTATAATGACAGTATATATGTGAAAAGGGGAACATAAAAGAGATGAAATATTTTATTGATACAGCGAATATGAATGAAATAGAAGAAATATATAAATGGGGCGTATTAAGTGGTGTAACGACAAATCCATCACTTGTCGCTAAAGAAAAAGATATATCGTTTCACGATCGTTTAGTTGAGATTTGTGAACTTGTCGATGGGCCTGTGAGCGGTGAAGTTATTTCACTAGAAGCTGAAGGTATGATCGAAGAAGGTCGCGAACTTGCTAAACTACATAAACATATCGTCGTTAAAATTCCGATGTGTGCTGAAGGTATGAAAGCTGTAAAAGTGTTATCTGAAGAAGGCATCAAAACGAACGTGACGTTAATTTTCAATACGGTACAAGCGTTAACAGCAGCGCGTGCTGGTGCGACGTATGTGTCACCGTTTATCGGTCGTTTAGACGACATCGGTTTAGACGGATTACAGCTAATTGAAGATATTCATGATATCTTTTTCATCCACGATATTAACACAGAGATTATCGCCGCTTCGATTCGTAACGAAGGACATGTACACGGTGCTGCATTAAGAGGTGCGGACATCGCAACGATTCCATTTAAAGTGCTTAAAAAGTTAACGGATCATCCTTTAACAGATAAAGGAATCGAGCAATTTTTACAAGACTGGAATAACCAGTAAACCGAAGACACACAGGAGTGGAAGACATGGAACAAGTCATTCAAATAAACGGGGGTCACACACTTTCTGGTGAAGTGTATGTGAGCGGTGCTAAAAACAGTGCCGTCGCACTCATTCCAGCTACATTAATGGCGAGTAGCGGTGAAGTGACGTTAAAAGGACTGCCGGATATTTCTGACGTGAAAACGTTAGTAAGTATACTAGAAGATTTAAATATAAAAACGAAGTTATCAAATCATACACTTACAGTCGATGCGGAAGATGCTGTTAACGTTCCACTAGCAGATGAAAAAGTAGAATTATTACGTGCATCATACTATATGATGGGCGCGATGCTTGGACGCTTTAAAAAAGTAGTCATTGGTCAACCAGGAGGATGCCATTTAGGTCCGAGACCAATCGATCAACATATCAAAGGGTTTGAAGCACTCGGAGCGACAGTTAAAAATGAGCACGGTGCACTGCACATCGAAGCAGAAGAACTCGTCGGTACAAAAATTTTCTTTGATATCGTGAGTGTCGGAGCGACGATTAACGTAATGCTCGCAGCGACGATGGCAAAAGGGCGTACAGTTTTAGAAAACGTTGCGAGAGAACCAGAGATTATCGATGTGGCAACACTGTTAAATAAAATGGGCGCAAACATTCGCGGAGCTGGGACAGAGACGATTCGTATCGAAGGTGTTGGGCATTTAAATGGTGCGGCCCATACGATTATCCCGGACCGAATCGAAGCAGGATCATATATTTCACTCGCTGCCACAATTGGAGATGAAGTGAAAGTTAGAAACGTGATTCCAGAACATTTAGACGCGTTGTTTTCTAAACTAGAAGAAGCGGGTGTTGAACTTGAAATAGACGATGACGACGTCATCGTGAGACGTCCTAAAGCATATAAAGCTATAGAAATTAAAACTCAAGCATATCCAGGATTTGCGACAGATTTACAACAACCGATTACACCATTATTATTTTTAGCTGAAGATACGAGTAAAATTACTGAAACCATTTATCCAGCACGTTTTAGACATATCGACGAACTACGCCGTATGAATGCGCACGTTGAAAATAGAGGCGGTTCTGTCTTTATTCATCCTTCAAAATTAAATGGTGCAGACGTATATGCATCGGATTTACGTGCAGGATTTTGCTTAGTCGTTGCTGGTCTATTGGCAGAGGGGACGACGAGAATTCATAATGTTCACCATATCATGCGCGGGTATTCAAATATTATCAAAAAATTACAGCAACTAGGTGCACATATTGAATTGATAAATAGAGAGTAAAATTACTCTCTATTTTATTTTAAACTGTTTATAATGGTGTGTTATAATTATCTATGATAAAAACCGAGGGGGAAACTATAGATGGAACGTAGTTTATCAATGGAATTAGTAAGAGTCACAGAAGCCGCAGCACTTGAAAGTGCAAAATGGGTCGGTAAAGGGTTAAAAAACGAAGCGGATGACGCTGCAACGACAGCCATGCGCCACGTATTTGATACGATCCCAATGAACGGAACTGTTGTGATTGGAGAAGGCGAAATGGACGAAGCACCGATGTTATATATTGGTGAAGAGTTAGGAACAAAAGAAGGTCCAGATATTGATATCGCAGTAGACCCTCTCGAAGGTACGACAATCGTTGCTGAAGGTGGCTGGAATGCATTAACAGTTATTGCAATCGCAGACCGCGGTAATTTACTGCACGCACCAGACATGTACATGGACAAAATCGCAGTCGGTCCTGAAGCAAAAGGTCACGTCGATTTAGATGCGTCAGTAACAGAAAACGTTAAAGCAGTCGCAAAAGCAAAAAATAAATCAATCGAAGAAGTAACAGTTACATTACTTAAAAGAGATCGTAACCAACACATTATCGATGAAGTGCGTGAATTAGGTGCGCGTATAAAATTCGTTGAAAACGGAGACGTTGCAGCAGCAATTAATACTTGCTTTGACTACACTGGTGTCGATATTTTATTCGGTTCAGGTGGTGCACCAGAAGGTGTAATTGCAGCAGTTGGTATCAAAGCACTTGGCGGAGACTTCCAAGGACGTCTCATGCCTAAAGACGCTGAAGAAGAAGCACGTTGTAAATCGATGGGTGTCGATCCAAAAGAGAAGCTTCTATTAGAAGACTTAGTAAAAGGAGACGACGCAATCTTCGCTGCAACGGCAGTGACAGATGGTGAGTTAATGAAAGGTGTGCAGTTTAAAGGGGACTACGTAAATACGTCTAGCCTTGTCATGCGCGCTAAATCAGGAACAGTTCGTTTCATCGAAGGTAAACACTCAATGAAGAAAAAACCTAAAATGGTCGTTGAAGATAATTAATCGTTATATTTTTAAAGTCTAGGATATTTTATCTTAGACTTTTTTATTCGTTTTAATTTATGAGAATGTTACTGTATAATAATGACTGACTTAATAGGCAACAGTGAATTTTTAAATAGAAGAGAGTGTAACATATGTCAGAAGAAACTGAAAAAGTACATGAAGGCATGAAATATGAAACGTTTGACGCGTTATATAAAAATAATACGACGAAAGATTTAACAGCGAGAGCGAAAAGCTTAAACGTTCAAAACTATAGTAAATTAAACAAAAAAGAACTTGTTTTAGCAATATTAGAAGCTGAGATGGAACAAGATGGTAACTATTACATGGAAGGTATTTTAGATGATATCCAACCGGATGGTTACGGCTTTTTAAGAACGGTAAACTATTCTAAAGGTGAAAAAGACATCTACATTTCTGCGTCACAAATTCGTCGCTTCGAATTAAAAAAAGGTGACAAAGTTACTGGTAAAGTTAGAAAACCAAAAGACAAAGAAAATTATTACGGATTACTACAAGTCGACTTCGTAAACGATAATAACGCTGAAGAAATTAAAAAACGTCCTCACTTCCAAGCGTTAACTCCACTTTATCCTGATACAAAAATTACGTTAGAAACGAATTCAAAAGATTATTCGACGAGAATTATGGATTTAATTACGCCGATTGGATATGGACAGCGTGGTTTAATCGTCGCGCCACCTAAAGCAGGTAAAACATCGATGTTAAAAGAAATTGCTACTGCGATTACTAAAAATTCTCCAGATGCAAAGCTTTTTATTCTCTTAATTGGTGAACGTCCAGAAGAGGTTACGGATATCGAGCGCTCTGTAGAAGAAGCTGAAGTCGTGTACTCGACGTTTGACGAGCATCCACAACATCACGTTAAAGTTGCAGAACTATTACTTGAGCGTTGTAAGCGTCTCGTTGAAATGGGCGAGGACGTAATCGTATTAATGGACTCTATTACGCGACTTGCACGTGCGTATAACTTAGTCGTGCCGCCTTCAGGGCGTACGTTATCTGGTGGACTAGACCCTGCGTCACTATTTAAACCAAAAGCATTTTTTGGTGCAGCGAGAAATATTGAAGCGGGTGGAAGTTTAACGATATTAGCAACCGCACTTGTTGATACGGGTTCAAGAATGGATGATATGATCTACGAAGAGTTTAAAGGTACAGGTAACATGGAGTTACACTTAGATCGTAATTTAGCAGAACGTAGAATTTATCCGGCGATTGATATTAAACGTTCAAGCACGCGCCGTGAAGACTTATTATTAGAACAAAAAGAGCTTGAAGTTTTATGGCAACTTAGAAACTTATTTACAGATAAGCATGACTTTACAGAGCGTTTTATTAAGACGATTAAAGAAACGAAATCAAACGAAGACTTCTTTGAAGTACTACGTAAAAAGATGATTGAATCTAGCAGAACTGGAAAACCGTTTATGTAAATTGTAGTGTTGATTTTTTGAAACCATCCGTGTATAATATTTTAAGTATTAGAAAAGGGAAAACCCGAAATAACTCTGTTCCAGATGGTTCAGGGCAAAGGAGATGTGTTTTATGAAACAAGATATTCATCCAGCATATCACAGAGTAAATGTTATCTGTGGTTCATGTGGTACTGAATTTGAAACAGGCTCAACTTTAGAAGAAGACATTAAAGTAGAAGTGTGCTCTAACTGTCACCCATTCTACACTGGACGTCAACGTTTCGCAGCTGCGGACGGACGCGTAGAGCGCTTCA
Organism: Nosocomiicoccus sp. HMSC09A07; assembly: GCF_001808485.1. Taxonomy (NCBI): domain Bacteria; kingdom Bacillati; phylum Bacillota; class Bacilli; order Caryophanales; family Staphylococcaceae; genus Nosocomiicoccus; species Nosocomiicoccus sp. HMSC09A07. The sequence goes on along the minus strand of NZ_KV793629.1, from coordinate 39,331 downwards.
ACAAGAAATTTGGTTTCAAATCTCAAAACAACGAAGAGTAATCGATATAAGAGCTACACAGATACGTTCTGTGTAGCTTTTTTTGTACCGTAAATAACAAGGTAACGTACATAATTTATGATATAATTAACAAGAATCTAGAAGAAAAGGACGAAGGATATGTTTGATCAACTCGATATATTAGAAGATAGATACGAACAACTCAATGAACTGCTCAGTGATCCAGATGTAACTAGTAATCCGGATAAGTTAAGAGAGTATTCAAAAGAGCAAAGTGATTTATCAGAAAAAGTAGAAGTGTATAGAGAATATAAATCACATAAAGAAACGATTGCCGAGTCTAAAGAAATGTTAGAAGAGTCAGACGACCCGGAAATGAATGAATTACTAAAAGAAGAAATCAAAGAATCTGAAGCGTTACTTCCTGAGCTTGAAGAAAAACTTAAGTTTTTACTCATTCCAAAAGACCCGAACGACGACAAAAACGTTGTTATGGAAATTCGCGGGGCAGCAGGTGGAGACGAAGCACAAATTTTTGCTGGAGATTTATTCCGTATGTATTCACGCTATGCAGAAACGCAAGGTTGGAAAATCGATGTCGTCGATAAAAGTGCTTCTGACCAAGGTGGGTTTAAAGAAATTAGCTTCGTAATTAACGGTCACGGTGCGTATTCAAAACTAAAATTTGAAAACGGCGCACACCGTGTTCAGCGTGTCCCTGAAACAGAATCAGGTGGTCGTATTCATACGTCAACAGCAACAGTTGCGGTTTTACCAGAAGTTGAAGAAGTTGAAGTAGAAATTCGTAACGAAGACTTAAAAATCGATACGTACCGCTCAAGTGGTGCAGGTGGTCAGCACGTTAACACGACAGACTCTGCCGTACGTATTACGCACTTACCGACAGGTTTAGTCGTAACGTCACAAGATGAAAAATCACAAATCAAAAACAGAGAAAGCGCAATGAAAGTTATGCGCTCTAGAATTTACGACATGATGCAACAAGAAGCACAAGATGAATACAGTGAAAAGCGTAAACTCGCAGTTGGTACTGGTGACCGTTCAGAACGTATTCGTACGTATAACTATCCGCAAAACCGTGTGACAGATCACCGTATCGGTTTAACGATTAATAAACTCGATCAAATTATCGATGGTAACTTAGATGAAGTACTAGACTCACTCATGATTGAAGACCAAAAATCTCGATTAGAAGAGTTAAACAATGCCGAGTTTTAATATTGCTCTAAAAGAAGCGAAAAAATTATTGTCTGCAGCACGTAAAGAAACGCGCGCTGCAGACATATTATTAGACGATTTATTTTCAATGGATACGCTCAGTCTAATTTTAAACGGTCATAATGAAATGACGGATGATGATTACAAGCGATATATGAACGGTGTACAACGACTGTTAAACGATGAACCTGTTCAATATATTACGAACATACAATATTTTTACGGTAGAAATTTTTACGTGAACAACGATACGTTAATCCCAAGAAATGAAACAGAAGAGCTCGTCATGCACGTATTAAAAAACACCGACTCAGGCGTCGTTGCGGACATTGGGACGGGCACCGGAGCAATTGGTATTACACTCAAATTAGAACGTCCTGAATTAGACGTATACATATCTGACATTTCTAAAGATGCTTTAGAAGTCGCGAAGAAGAATAAAGAAAATCTTGAAGCCGACGTTAAAATTTTAAACGGTGATCTATTTGAACCGTTCATCGAACAGGGGATTAAAGTCGACATACTCGTATCAAATCCACCGTACATTAGTGAAGACGAACTTGAAGATATGTCATTATCTGTAAAGAAATATGAACCAAAGCTCGCGCTCTTCGCTGAAGAACAGGGTCTGTATTTTTATCGTAAAATGATAGAGTCGTTAGACGACATCTTAAATGACGGTGGGAAAGCTTTTTTTGAAATTGGTTGGAAAGAAAAAAAGGACGTGCTTGCGCTTGTTGACACATATTGGCCGAACGCTAAGCGCGAAGTTATTCAAGATATAAATGGTAATGACCGCATTTTATATATAGAGTGGGTGAAGTAATGAATACAAAAGTATGGGAAATCACATCTGAAGACGTTAACGCACCACTTACAGAGGAAACGATTGAAAAGTTGGACGAAATCAAACTAGCATTTGAATACGGAGAAATCATCGCTATTCCAACAGAAACAGTATATGGTCTCGGTGCAAATGCAAAAGATCCAGAAGCGATTATTAAAATTTTCCAAGCGAAAAACCGGCCTGGAGATAATCCATTAATCGTCCATGTACATAGCTACGAGCAAGTTGAATCGTTCACGTCTTATATCGATGATAAAGTAAAAAAACTCATGGATACATTTTGGCCTGGACCGATTTCTTTTATCTTACCTTTAAAAGATGGGGTCATCGCTTCAAATACAGTTGCTGAAATGGATAGTGTCGCAGTAAGAATGCCGTCTCATCCAGTTGCACGAAAGATTTTAGAGTACACAAATATACCTATCGCTGCACCGAGTGCGAATTTAAGCGGCAAACCATCTCCGACAGATGCAGAACACGTGATTCACGACTTAAACGGTAGAATATTTGGTGTAGTCGTATCTGAAAAATCTGAGATTGGACTAGAAAGTACAGTGTTAGACTGCACACAGTTTCCATATAAAGTCGCACGTCCAGGACACATATCAATCGAAGAGTTACAAGACGTATTAAAAGAAGAGATTTTAGAACATAAAGATACGATGGAACGACCGATTTCTCCTGGCATGAAGTACAAACACTACGCACCACGTCAGCCGATGAGTGTCGTTGAAGGCGGCATTAACTCGAACACGAGACTTTGTGTACCTGAAGGTATAAAAAAGAATAAAGTTGGAGTCATCGCGCCAGAAACTGTCCGCCAATACATCGACAAAGACATGCAGTTTACGAGTCTTTGCAGAGACGAAGGAAGTTACCGTGAAGCGGCTAAGAATTTATATGCCGCACTTAGACATATGGACGCGTCGGATGTTGAAATCATCTATATATACGGATTTAAGCAAAATAGTGAAACTGAAGCGCTGATGAACCGTATTTATAAAGCGACAGGCAGTACTATTATTAAAGGGTGATTGCATGATTATATTTGTATGTACAGGTAATACGTGCCGAAGTCCACTTGCAGAAAGTTACGCTAAAACAGTGACGGACAGAGAAGTTGAGTCGAGAGGTTTATTTGTTACGTCCAATCAAGTCAGTCCGTATAGTGAGGAGATTATACAAAGAGAAAATTATTCGCCTTCTACGCTACCAGAGCAGTTGACTCATGAGGACACGCTCGACAATACGCTACTCGTCATGACAAAAAGTCATTATATACAAGTAAAAATGTTAAATGAGGATGCGGATGTTCATCTTTTAAGTGAGTATGTAGGTGAAAGTGGAGACGTCCTCGATCCATTTGGCGGTAATATGGATGATTACACACGTGTGTTTCATCAGATGAAACATTATATCGATAAAATAAACTGGTAATAACGAATGATTTTGAAACTGCATTTTAAGAATGTATAATAATATTTAGGAGATGATTTCAATGAAAGTGATTATCGGTTCAGACCACGGTGGATTCAACTTAAAATCAGCCATCGTACAGCATTTAGAAGATAAAGGAATCGACGTTAAAGACGTTGGACCATTCGATACAGATTCTGTCGATTACCCAGATTATGCAAAACCGGTTGCTGAAGCTGTTCAAAATAGCGAATACGACCGCGGTATTTTAGTATGTGGAACAGGTATCGGAATGAATATCGCAGCGAATAAACATAAAGGTATTCGGGCAGCACTCGTTCACGACACGTTTTCTGCACACGCTACACGAGAGCACAACAATTCAAATATTTTATGTATGGGTGAACGTGTAATCGGAACTGGATTAGCGTTAGATATCGTTGATATTTGGTTAGAAACTGAATTTGAAGGTGGTAGACATGAGCGTAGAATTGAAAAAATTGAACAGTGAGCTTACAACGATCATTCAAGAGTTAGAAGACGCTGATTTTTTCTTTTCAAATGCCTCACTCGTCATCGGATGTTCAACATCTGAAGTACAAGGAGAACATATCGGTGAACATAGTTCGATGGAAGTTGCGGAAGTGATTTTCAAAGCATTCGAACCCGTCGTTGAACGATATGATATGGATGTGTTTTTCCAAGGGTGTGAACATATTAACCGTGCACTGACTACTACTAAAAAAGCAGTCGAAAGAAATCATTTACAATCACAAATTGTAACTGTCGTTCCTGACAGAAGTGCAGGTGGAAGTTTAAGTGAATATGCGTTTAATCATTTAAAGGATAGTGTCGTAGTCGAGCACGTCGATGTCGATTTAGGCATCGATATCGGGCAAACACTAATTGGTATGCATATTAAACACGTACAAGTTCCTGTTCGAGTGAATACGAAAACGCTCGGAGAAGCACAACTTACAATTGCGAAATCTCGTCCGAAATTAATCGGCGGGGAACGCGCGCATTATAACTAAATGAATTAATAAAATTTATATATTAAGGAGAGTTATCAAACATGTCTTACATTAAACAATCAGATGAAGCACTATACGAAGCGATTCAAAAGGAATTCGACCGTCAAAATGAAAATATTGAGCTAATCGCATCAGAAAACTTTGTATCAGAAGCGGTATTAGAAGCTCAAGGAAGCGTGTTAACGAACAAATACGCTGAAGGTTACCCAGGCAAACGTTACTACGGAGGATGTGAGTACGTAGACGTTGCTGAAGATCTAGCACGTGAACGTCTAAAAGAAATCTTCGGTGCAGAACACGCAAACGTACAACCACACTCTGGATCACAAGCGAACATGGCAGTGTACTTCTCGGTGTTAAACCCTGGAGATACGATTTTAGGTATGAACTTATCTGACGGTGGTCACTTAACGCACGGTGCACCGGTAAACTTTAGTGGTAAATTATTTAACATCGTAAGTTACGGTGTATCTAAAGAAGATGAAGCAATTGACTACGATGAGTTACGTGAAATTGCGATTAAAGAACAACCTAAACTTATCATCGCTGGTGGTAGTGCATACGCGTTACAAATCGACTTTAAAAAGTTCAGAGAAATCGCAGATGAAGTCGGTGCGTACTTAATGGTAGACATGGCTCACATTGCTGGTTTAGTTGCAGCTGGTCTACATCCAAACCCAGTTGAGTACGCAGACTTTGTAACTTCAACAACACATAAAACATTACGTGGACCACGTGGTGGAATTATTTTAACTAAAAAAGAACATGCGAGAAAGATCGATTCAAACATCTTCCCTGGTATTCAAGGTGGACCGTTAATGCACGTAATTGCAGCAAAAGCTGTTGCATTTAAAGAAGCATTACAACCTGAATTTAAAGCATACCAAGAGCAAGTGATTAAAAACGCAAAAGTACTTGCAGAAAAATTACAAGAGAACGGTTTAAGAATCGTTTCAGGACGTACTGAAAACCACTTAGTGTTAGTAGATACAAAAGTATTCGGCTTAACAGGTAAACAAGCAGAAGAAGCGTTAGATAAAGTTGGTATTACAACAAATAAAAATACTATCCCATTCGAAACAGAATCACCATTTGTAACGAGTGGTTTACGTATGGGAACACCTGCGATGACAACACGCGGATTTAAAGAAGCGGAAATGGAAGAAGTTGCAGACATTATCATTGAAACATTAACAAAAGAAAAGAACGGAGAAAGCTTAGACGGAATTCACGACAGAGTCGTTCAGTTAACTAGTAAATATCCGTTATATGACCACAAATAGGGAGAGAGACTATGACAAAAGTACGCGTAATGGATCATCCATTAATTCAGCATAAACTCGGATATATCCGAGACAAACACACGTCGACAAAAGAGTTTAGAGAACTCGTCGACGAAGTCGGAATGCTTATGGCATATGAGGTAACGAGAGAATTATCTCTAGAAGACGTTACTGTTGAAACGCCAATCGGTCCGACTACAGCAAAACGTTTAAGCGGGAAAAAGATTTGTCTCGTACCAATTTTACGTGCTGGTTTAGGAATGACTGAAGGAATCCATAAGCTTATTCCATCTGCGCGCGTTGGCCATATCGGTTTATACCGTGACCCAGAAACGCTTGAAGCGGTGGAATACTATGCAAAGTTTCCAAGTGATATTGAGGAAAGAGATATTTTAGTCATTGACCCGATGCTCGCTACAGGTGCAAGTGCTGTTGAAGCAATTACTGCGATTAAAAAACGTGGTGCAACTAAACTGACATTCATCTGTTTAATTGCGGCACCTGAAGGTGTAAAAGCTTTAGAAGAAGCACATCCAGATGTGGATATTTACATCGGTGCATTAGATGACTCACTCGATGAAAATAGTTATATCGTTCCAGGACTTGGAGACGCAGGAGACCGTCTATTCGGAACGAAATAATAAGGGGTAATCGTATGAAAAAGCGAATTATGGTCGTTTTTGGTACTCGACCAGAAGCGATTAAAATGGCTCCACTTGTGAATGCATTAAAAGAGTCAAAGCATCTAGAACCGGTTGTTGTCGTAACCGCACAACACCGCGAAATGTTAGATCAAGTACTCAATGCATTTAACATTACTCCAGACTATGACTTAAATGTGATGAGAGCAGAACAGACGCTCTCTCACATTACAAGTCAAGTATTAAAAGAGATGGAGTCGATTATACAAAAAGAAACTCCTAATATGGTTCTCGTCCACGGTGATACGACGACGACGTTTTCTGCTGCACTGGCAGCTTTTTATCAGAAAGTAAGTATCGGTCATGTCGAAGCAGGTTTACGTACGTATAATAAATTTGCGCCGTACCCTGAAGAGTTAAATCGACAATTGACGACGCGTTTGGCGGATTTGCATTTTGCACCGACTTTACGTGCAAAAGATAATTTACTTAAAGAACAAGTCGATGAAAGTACAATTTTTGTGACGGGTAATACAGTGATAGATGCTTTAAATACAACGGTAGATCCAAATTATAACAGTAAATTATTATCTCAATATAAAGATAAGAGAGTAATTCTACTTACAGCACATCGTAGAGAAAACTTAGGCGAGCCGATGATTCAAATATTTAAAGCGATGAAACATATTGCTGATACACACCGCGACGTTGTGATTGTATACCCTGTTCATAAAAATCCGAAAATACGCGAACTTGCACAACGATATTTAACACACGACCGTATCGAGTTAATTGAACCGTTAGATGTAATGGATTTTCATAACTTTGCTGCGGCAAGTGAAATTATTCTCACAGATTCTGGCGGCATACAAGAAGAAGCACCATCGCTAAATAAACCTGTACTCGTTTTAAGAGATGTCACAGAACGCCCAGAGGGTGTAGAGAGTGGTGTGCTTAAAATTGTTGGGACAGATTTTGAGAAAATCGTCACTGAAACAAATAGACTACTAAATAACCGGGAAATTTATAATGAAATGACTCAGTTAAAAAATCCATATGGAGATGGACAAGCGAGTCATCGAATCGTCGATATTATTTCACATTATTATGGTTTTATATCAGAAAAACCATTAGATTTTATGAACTCATAATATGTTATTAAAATAACAATAAATGCGTTGACACTTAGGCATGTAATAGGTACACTTTATAAGTGTGCAAACAATACATATATGCCTAAATCACACTTGAGGAAAATGTAAAATGACACTTTTTAAAGGATTTATGAACTATTTTGCGAAGGCTTTTATTATCATCTTTGTCATAGAGTTCTTGTCATTATTCTTTTTTGATCGAATAATTGTCCAAAGTTTAATCGTTGGAACAATTATCTCTGTATTTATGGCATTAAGTTGGTATTCCAACTACTATAAAGCATTGCACAGTCAGCAACGAATGACTACAACAGGAACTGTTACGCGTGTAATACTCGTATTATTAGCGTGCATTATCTGGTATAAATTTCAGGCTGAATTAAATATTATTGCGATTACTGTCGGTTTAATGTCGACTTACGTAATTATATTTGTGAATGCAGTAAGACATTTTAGAAAATGAAAGAGGTGAAGAAATGGATCACGGAACTCCGACTTATGAAGTGAACATCGGTGGCATTCCAATCGTTTTTGATTTAGCAACATGCTTTATGATTGTTGTCACGTGTTTAGTCGTGTTTTTCTTAATGTTTTTCCTTACAAGAAACTTAGCGATTAAGCCAACAGGTAAACCTCAACTTTTTGTTGAGTGGCTAATGAACTTTGTTAAGGGCATTATTTCAAGTAACATTGCTTGGCGTGAAGGTGCACGCTTTCACTTCTTTGCGCTTACATTAATTTCATTTATTTTCATGGCAAACTTTATCGGTATACCATTTACCTTTGTTTCGCCGGAGAATAACCTTTGGTGGAAATCACCAACAGCAGATCCAACTGTTACGTTAACACTTGCAGGTCTTATGATTGTCTTAACGCACTACTATGGTGTGAAGATGAAAGGTATCAAAGAATATGCTAAAGACTACGCACGTCCAGTTTGGTTCTTAGTACCAATTAAAATTCTTGAGGAATTTACGTATAACTTAACACTTGGTTTACGTTTATACGGGAACATTTACGCCGGAGAAATCCTATTAACATTACTACTTGGTCTCGTAACGACTGGTGGAGTTTTAGGATTCGTTGGTGGTATCGTACCGATGATGGTATGGCAAGGATTTAAAACATTTATAGGTGCTTTACAAGCATTTATTTTCATCATGTTATCAATGGTATATCTCGCACATAAAATGCAAGATGACCATTAATATAAAAAATAAAAAAATAAACAAACATAATTTAGGAGGAAGTTTTTTATGGCTTTATTAGCAGCAGGTATCGCAGCTGGTCTTGCAGGACTTGGCGGTGCGTTAGGAATTGGTTTAGTTGTTTCAAAAACAGTTGAAGGTGTTGCGCGTCAACCAGAATCTCGTAGTTCATTAATGACAATCATGTTCATCGGTGTTGGGGTAGTTGAGGCGACTCCAATTATCGCGATTGTAATTGCATTCTTATTAATGTTCGCACTATAGATAATTAGAGGCGAAGTCTGTCTAGATTTCGCCGTTTCTTTTGTAACCTTAAGTATTGTGAACTTTCTTGAAAGGAGTGTACATAGTGGAACTATTAATATTAGGCGCTGCACCGTCGTCAATCCCAACGGCTTTTGGTACAGGTCTCGTTTTACTCGGGAGCTTCTTAGTACTACTTTTTGCTCTTTCATATTTCGTATGGGAACCAGTTAAAAAAGTAATGGACGACCGTGAAAAGTTAATTCACGACGACATCGAGAGCGCTGAAATTGCAAAACGAGAAGCAGAAGCGCTTCGTAAAAAGAACGAGGAAATTTTATCTCAAACTCAAGCTGAAGTTAGTGAAATGTTTGAAAAATCTCGTGAAGAAGCGAAAGTACAACAGCAGTCAATTATTGACGAAGCAACAATAAATGCGAAAAGACTTATGTCTGATGCACAAAAAGATATCGAGCAAGAAAAAGAAAAAGCAGTACGTGAAATCAACGACCAAGTCGCTGAATTATCTGTTTTAATTGCTCAAAAAGTGATTGAAAAAGAATTGTCTCCACAAGATCAAAAAGATCTCATTGACAAGTACCTACAGGAAGCAGGGGATAGATAATGAGTTTAGCTAAACAGTATGCAAATGCCCTGTTTGACGTAGTAATTAAACATGACCAACTTGAAGAAGCACGCCTAGATTTAAACGAAGTATCTAAAGTGGTTTCAACAGTTGATGATATTAACGAGTTTTTAATCAACCCGAAAATATCTAAAGAAACAAAATTAACGACGATTCGTGACAGCTTCAAAGGAACGAATGAGTATGTATTTAATATGTTACTCGTACTCACTGAGAAGAAACAATTTTCAATTGTGTCACGTATTCACGAAGAATTTACACATCTGTACAATGAACATTACAATCAAGCGAAAGTTATCGTGGAATCTGTTTACGAATTAGAAGATGAACAAGTAGCTAAAATTGAAGAAATCTTCAAAGCGAAAACAGGTTATGACAAATTGCTGATTGAAAACAAAATAAACGAATCTTTAATCGGTGGATTTAGAGTACTCATTGGTTCTAAAGTTTATGATGAATCAGTTGTACTTCAATTAAGAAAAATTAAAGACCGTTTTAAAACAACGAAAAATATTTAAGGAGTGAAATTTCTATGGCAATCAAGGCTGAAGAAATTAGTGCTCTTCTCAGAAGTCAAATAGAAAACTATGAAGCTGACATGGAAGTCTCAGATGTCGGTACAGTTACTGAAGTCGGTGACGGTATCGCAGTTGCTCATGGTTTAAACGATGCGATGGCAGGAGAGTTACTTGAGTTCTCTAACGGTGTGTTAGGATTAGCTCAAAACCTTGAAGAAGACGAAGTTGGTATCGTTATTCTTGGACCATATTATGATATTAAAGAAGGCGACGAAGTTAAACGTACTGGGAAAATCATGGAAGTACCAGTAGGTGAAGAACTTATCGGTCGTGTTGTAAACCCACTTGGACAACCAATCGACGGTAAAGGTCCAATTAGTACAACAAAAACTCGTCCTGTAGAAAGTCCAGCTACAGGAGTTATGGATCGTAAATCAGTATTCGAACCATTACAAACAGGAATTAAAGCGATTGACGCTTTAGTGCCAATCGGACGTGGTCAACGTGAGTTAATTATCGGTGACCGTCAAACTGGTAAAACGACACTTGCAATCGACACGATTTTAAACCAAAAAAACGAAGATATGATTTGTATCTACGTAGCAATCGGTCAAAAAGAATCTACAGTACGTTCTACTGTTGAAACATTCCGTAAGCACGGTGCATTAGACTACACAATCGTAGTAAGTGCAGGTGCATCTGACCCAGCTCCATTATTATACATCGCGCCATACGCGGGTGTATCTATGGGTGAGGAGTTCATGTTCAACGGTAAACACGTATTAATCGTATACGATGACTTAACAAAACAAGCACAGGCTTATCGTGAAATGTCATTACTATTACGTCGTCCACCAGGCCGTGAAGCCTTCCCAGGGGACGTATTCTACCTACACAGTCGTTTACTTGAGCGTGCAGCGAAATTAAATGACGATTTAGGTGGCGGTTCGATCACTGCGTTACCATTCGTTGAAACGCAAGCAGGAGACATCTCTGCATTCGTACCGACAAACGTAATCTCGATTACAGACGGTCAGATTTTCTTACAGTCTGACTTATTCTTCTCTGGTGTGCGTCCAGCGATCAACGCGGGGCTTTCAGTATCTCGTGTAGGTGGTTCAGCACAAATTAAAGCGATGAAGAAAGTTGCGGGTACACTTCGTTTAGACTTAGCTGCTTACCGTGAGTTAGAAGCATTCGCTCAGTTCGGTTCTGATTTAGATAAAGCAACAGCTGCTAAATTAGAGCGTGGTAAACGTACAGTTGAAGTACTTAAGCAAGGTGAAAACCAACCACTACCTGTCGAAGAGCAAGTAGTAATTCTCTACGCATTAGTAAACGGTTATTTAGATGATGTTGCAGTACAAGATATTACAAGATTCGAAAGTGAATTCTTAGAGTGGCTAAGTGCAAACAACAAAGAATTATTAAACGGTATCCGTGAAACATCAGAGCTTCCAGATCACGAAGCATTCGATGCAGCAATTAACGGATTCAAAAAGTTATTTAACAGCAGTAAATAATAAATAACACTATTTATATAAAGGATGGTGAAATCATGGCTTCATTAAGGGAGATAAAAGGTCGTATTAACTCAACTGAAAAGATGAGTCAGTTAACGAGTGCGATGAACATGGTCGCGAACTCAAAACTCGGTCGTTCAGAACAAAACACTAAAAACTTCCGTCCGTATATGGACCGAATGGAAGAAACAATCCAAGCAATTGGAGCAGGTGGAAACAACGTTCACCCGATGCTAACTGCACGTCCTGTTAAGCGTGTTGGCTATATCGTAATCTCAAGTGATACAGGTAAAGCAGGTCCATACAACGCAAACGTTATTAAAGCAATAACAACTGAAATCAATGAACGCCATAACGGTAACCAAGACGAAATTTCACTTATGGTTCTCGGTAAAATGGGATACGACGTACTTAGATTACGTGGCTATAAGATAGATGACTACCGTCTAGGGTTACCAGATCAGCCATCATTTTCGGATGTGAAAAAAATAGCGGCGGCAGCAATTCGTCAATATGAAGATGAAGAAATCGATGAGCTTCATATTATCTATAACGAATTCATCTCTATCCTCGAGCAAAAAGTAACTGTAAGACAGTTACTTCCAATGTCAGAAGATGATATAGAAACGAAAAACGAGTACACTCATCTCGCTTCTTATGAATTCGAACCAGATAAAGAAACGATTTTAAAAGAATTATTACCACAATACGCTGAAGCTATTATTTACGGTGCTTTACTTGAAGCAAAAACAAGTGAGCATGCTGCTCGTATGACAGCGATGAAAGCTGCTACGGACAACGCAAACGAATTGATTGGTGAGTTAACATTGTCTTACAACAGACTAAGACAAGCAGCGATTACACAAGAAATTACAGAAATTGTAAGTGGTGCACAAGCACAAGAATAATAATTTATAGGAGGAACTCAAATGGCTTTAGGACACGTGGTCCAAGTTATGGGACCTGTTGTAGATGTGCGTTTTGAAGAAGGTCAATTACCTGAGTTAATGAACGCACTTACAATAGATCATAAAGGTGAAACTGAAGAAGATTCAATTGCACTTACTTTAGAAGTTGCGCTTCACCGTGGAGACAACACAGTAAGAACAATTGCGATGAGTTCTACAGATGGTATTCAGCGTGGTATGGAAGTAGTAAACACTGGTCAACCTATTTCAGTACCTGTAGGTAATGCCACTTTAGGACGTGTATTCAACGTTTTAGGTGAAACGATTGACCTAAAAGGTCAGATTCCTGAATCTGAACTCAGAAACCCAATTCACCGAGACGCTCCAGAATTTGAGGATCTGTCAGTAGCGACAGAGATTTTAGAAACTGGTATTAAAGTAGTAGACTTATTAGCACCTTACACTAAAGGTGGTAAAATCGGGTTATTCGGTGGTGCCGGAGTAGGTAAAACTGTATTAATCCAAGAATTAATTCATAACATCGCTCAAGAGCACGGTGGTATTTCGGTATTCGCTGGTGTTGGTGAGCGTACGCGTGAAGGAAACGACTTATACTTTGAAATGTCTGACTCAGGCGTAATCGATAAAACAGCGATGGTATTCGGACAAATGAACGAGCCACCTGGTGCACGTATGCGTGTTGCATTAACAGGATTAACGATGGCTGAATACTTCCGTGATGTGGAAGGTCAAGACGTATTACTATTCATCGACAACATCTTCCGTTTCACACAAGCAGGTTCAGAGGTATCAGCACTTCTTGGACGTATTCCATCTGCCGTTGGTTACCAACCGACACTTTCAACTGAGATGGGTCAGCTTCAAGAACGTATTACATCAACGAACAAAGGATCAGTAACGTCAATTCAAGCGGTATTCGTACCGGCCGATGACTATACTGACCCAGCGCCAGCTCAAACGTTCGCACACTTAGACGCGACGACAAACTTAGAGCGTAAAATTTCAGAGATGGGTATTTACCCAGCGGTAGACCCACTTGCATCAACGTCACGTGCGTTATCTCCAGCAGTTGTTGGTGAAGAGCACTACAACGTTGCACGTGAAGTTCAAGCAACTTTACAAAAATATAGTGAATTACAAGACATCATTGCAATCTTAGGTATGGATGAGTTATCAGAAGAAGATAAGGAAGTCGTAGCACGTGCACGTCGTATCCAGTTCTTCTTAAGTCAAAACTTCCACGTTGCAGAACAATTCACAGGTCAAAAAGGTTCGTACGTACCAGTTGAACAAACTGTTGAAGACTTCAAAGCAATCTTAGCAGGTAAATACGACCACGTACCAGAAGACGCGTTCAGACTTGTTGGTGATATGACACAAGTTCTTGAAAAAGCGCGTGAGATGGGTGCAGAAGTTTAATAACAGGAGGTTAGTTATATGAGTACAATTGCATTAGATGTAGTTACTCCTAACGGTTCTGTTTTTACTGATGATAACTGCGAAATTGTCATCTTGGAATCAACGCAAGGTGAACTTGGGGTCATGGCAGGTCACGTCCCAACAGTGACACCTTTAAAGATTGGTAGTGTAAAAGCTAAAATCGATGGTCAATTCGAATATTTAGCAATTACTGATGGATTTGCAGAAATCCGTGGCGACAAAGTTACAGTATTAACTCAAGCTGCAGAATTCGCGGATGATATCGATACTGATCGTGCACTAGCTGCACGTAAGAGAGCAGAAGAGCTTCTAAAACGTGCGCATGAAGAAGAAATCGATGAAGTGCGTGCAGAACTTGCATTCCAAAGAGCAATTAACCGTTTGAATATTGCACAATTTAAATAAACAAAAAGTCTAAGGGAAACCTTAGACTTTTTTTAAGGGGTTTTTAAATGTTTTTATCTCAAATCGCATTGATGAAAATTATATTACATATCGCATGTTCTATTTTTGCATTTTATATTTTAGACTGTTTAAAAGTAGATATGATCTTTAAAAAAGGTCATACTGCTAAAATAAGAATGTTTTACATATTGCTCGCGATTCTTCTAGGGACGAGTATGTCGAATTTTATCATTGATATTTTTGTAGAAACACAAAACCTACAACTACTATTTAGCTAAATACTTTACACTATAAATAGAAGTCTATAGAATTAAATTAATGAGAAATATGTGGAGTGAGAATATGGATAGAATTATTGTTAAGGGTGGACGAAAGCTCGCTGGAAGTGTAAAAATAGAAGGCGCTAAAAACGCAGTTCTGCCTATTTTAGCTGCGTCTCTCTTAGCATCAGAAGGAGAATCGGTAATTACTAATGTTCCAAAATTATCAGATTGTAAAACATTAGTTGAACTACTTCGTATTTTAAATGCAGATGTTAAAATCGAAAGAGATAAAGTATACGTAGACGCAAGTTCAGATTTATCGGTATCAGCACCTTATGAATTAGTGAGCAAAATGAGAGCTTCTATGCTCGTTATGGGACCACTACTTGGTCGTTACGGTAAATGTGAAGTTGCGATGCCCGGCGGCTGTGCAATTGGTAGCCGTCCGATTGAACAACATTTAAAAGGTTTTGAAAAAATGGGTGCCACGTTTACAACGTTAGATGGTTTCATTGAAGGTAGAGTAGATGGACGTCTTAAAGGTGCTAAAATACATCTAGATTTTCCAAGTGTCGGTGCCACACAAAACTTAATGATGGGTGCAGCACTTGCCGATGGTATCACTCATATTGAAAATGCTGCAATGGAACCAGAGATTGTCGATTTACAAAACTATATTAACCGTATGGGTGGTAAAGTAACTGGAGCAGGAACTGGACATATTAAAATTACAGGTGTCGATCAGTTATACGGCACAAAGCATCAAGTCATTCCTGACCGTATTGAAGCAGGCACATTTATGATTGCTGCAGCGATAACGAGAAGTGATATTTTAATTCAAAATATCGTCATTGAGCACTTAAGTGCAGTCGTATCTAAATTAGAAGAAATTGGTGTTCAAATTATTGAAGATGGGGATAATGTCCGTGTAAATGCATCGGAACCGTTAAAGCCAACAGACATTAAAACATTACCACATCCCGGATTCCCGACAGATATGCAAAGTCAGATGATGGCATTACTATTAACGATTGAAGGTACGAGTATCGTTACTGAAACTATTTTTGAAAATCGCTTCATGCACGTCAGAGAATTTAATACGATGAATGCAGATATTTCACTGCAAGATAATCATGCTGTAATCCACGGTGGTAAAGAACTTCATGGTGCTCGTGTAAAAGCGACAGATCTACGTGCAGCAGCTGCTCTTATATTAGCAGGACTTGTTGCTGAAGGAGAAACGACGGTTACAGAGCTTCGTCATTTAGACAGAGGATATGTAGATTTTCATAAAAAATTAAAAGCTCTCGGGGCAGATATCGAGCGCGTTACAGAAGCTGAACTCGAACACGTTTAATTTAGAGGTGAGTTATGAAAGAGACATCTAAAATTGTACATCGAAAAATTCCGATGATTGTACGTATACTACTCTATTTATACATCGCAATTTTACTCGTCGTCATCGGTCTAATGATTGGATATGGTATATTAGGGAACCCGTTTGAAGTGTTTAGAATTGAAACGTGGCAGCATATAAAAGATCTAATGAGAGGATAAAGATATGTTAACTTATGACCAAATTAAAGCGATTATTCCGCATCGCCCACCATTTTTATTAATCGATCGTATCGTTGAAATTACCCCAGGTGAAAAATGTGTCGGTATTAAACAAGTGTCTGGAAACGAACCATTCTTCCAAGGACACTTCCCTAAATACGCAGTGATGCCTGGAGTGTTAATCGTAGAAGCACTCGCACAAACTGGTGCAGTTGCTTTATTACAAGAAGAACAATTTAAAGGGAAACTTGCATTTTTTGCAGGTATCGATAAGTGTCGCTTTAAACACCAAGTGACACCTGGAGATACTTTAGAATTAACAGTAGAAATTACACGTGTTAAAGGGCCGATTGGTAAAGGTAAAGCTGTTGCCAAAGTCGGAGACAAAGTAGCATGTCAATGTGAAATTACATTTGCAATCGGAGATCCAGCTGAGTAAAGCTGGATCTTTTTATTTATACTAACTTTGATGAAAAAACGACGTATTTTAAAAAACTGTACGAAATTAAGACTTAAAATTTAAAAATTACAGAGGATCACTCTATAAATTTAAAAAATTGAGATTTGTTGAAAATAATATTTGGTTGTATATTGTGTTTAAGAAAGGAGACACATACATTTCTAGTTCAAATATGAATGGACTAATTCTCTCAAACTTGTCTGATAAAGCTGTAAACTAAATTTTTTAAGATTCTTTTCATACTCACACACTCACTCGCCTTAAGATTTCTACGCTGCGTAAGAGAAATCTTAAGGCGTTTTTTATGTTATCTGACAACGTTAATGATAGACATCTGATTGTAATGTTTTTGTAAAAATAAAGTAAAAGCTTTATATAGCTGTAACCTATGAAATGCTTTAATTTGTTAGTATTGTATCTAGTTGAAAAAAGAGACAATATTTTGGGGGCATATATATAATGAAACGTACAATTTTTGCATTAGGATCAGTTGCGATATTAGCGAGTGGTATGGGACTTTCAACGCATGCTAAGGCAGATGAACCAACTGCAAAATCAAACGAAATAGTTGCTGAAATCGCACAAGAATATAAATCATCAGTTCAATCATTTACAGCTGAGAAAAAAGTAGAAAAAGAAATTGCACTTAAAGAAGAACTAAAAGCAAGCGAATTAAAAGCTGAGAAAAAAGCTAAGAAGAAAGCTAAAGACAAAGCAAAAGAAGAAAAAAGCGTTGAAGTAGCATATGAAGATACTAAAACGAATGAAACGAATGAAACAAACTATAACAACGAACAAGAAGAGACATATGAAGAAACATATGATGATACATATGACAATTCTAACGCGCATGCATCAGCACCAGTTCAACAAGCGTCTAACGATGGTTTAAACTGGGCAGGACTTGCAGCGTGTGAATCTGGTGGAAATCCAAACATTGTAGATGCATCAGGAACATATCACGGCCTATATCAATTTGACGCTGGTACATGGCAAGCAATGGGTGGAACAGGTGTTGCATCACAAGCTTCTGCTGAAGAACAAACGATGCGTGCACAAATGTTATACGCTCAACGTGGTGCACAACCTTGGCCAACATGTGGTGCTTACTTATAATTACTTGACCGATTAAGATTATTCTTAATCGGTTTTTTATTTTAAATAAAAACGCTATCAAAAGACGTCAAAAAGTTGTAGTCTTATATATAGAACAAAGTAATGGAGGAATTTAACGATGAACGGTTTATGGCAAACAGAAGAGAGCCGTGTAGAGTTATTAAAAACACTCGTTAAACATGATTCAATCACGCATTCAACAGGAGAGAAAAGTTTTCCAGACTTAGTAAAGAGTGAATTACTCAAACTCGATTATTTTAATACACATAGTGATCACATATATTTTGCGCATACTGAAGATGACCGACGTGCTGTCCTTGCACATTACGCTGGTAATGAAAATAATGATACAGTCGTTTTAATTAGTCACTTCGACACAGTCGGTATCGATGACTTTGGAGAGTATAAACAACATGCATTTAATATGGATAAAATAACAGATATTTTTAAATCTGATCATACGTACTTAAATGATGATGCCGTATCTGATATTAAAACAGGACACTATTATTTTGGTCGTGGTAGTATGGATATGAAACCAGGTCTTATGCTCCATATGTCTTTAATCGAAAAAGCAGCGCTTGAAAACTGGGACGTAAACTTATTACTCGTTACAGTGCCTGATGAAGAAGTAGGATCTAAAGGAATGTTAGCAGCAGTTAAAAAAATCAATGAAATACGAAAAGAAAAAGATTTAAATATCGTACTTCACTTAAATAGTGAGCCGACATTCCAACAAGCACCTGGTAACAATACGCACTACGTATATACTGGAACGATTGGAAAGTTAATGCCTGCAGTGTACGTTTACGGTAAAGAAACGCACGTCGGTAACGCGATGAACGGTTTAAGCTCGAATTACATAATGAGCTTCATCAATAAAAATATGGAATACAACAAATCGTTTATAGAGCGCTATGAGGGTGAAGAAACACCGTTACCTGTTTCGTTGATGATGCGTGATTTAAAGGCGCACTACGACGTTCAAACGCCGTTTAGAACGGTCAGTTTATATAATTTATTTATATTTAAACAAAATGCGAGTGAGATATTTAATACGTTCAACACGATTGTCAAAGAGTCGGTGGATGAGGTAAATGAAGTTATTCAAACGTTTGACGATGGTATTTATAAAGAAGAAAAAGTAAATGTAAACGTCTGTACGTATGAAGAGTTACTTCAACAAGCAATCGATAAATTTGGGGAAGATAAAGTCAGTGAACTACTAGAAAGTATTTCAAACAATCAAGACGATCATTTACAATGTATCGAAGCAATCGACAAAATTATGATGTTACTGCGTCATTTAGGACCAACAGTCGTCACGTTTTTCACTCCACCTTATTATCCAGCAACTAACAGTTCAGAAGATACACTCGTTCAAAATATCGTCGAAACGATAAAAGAAACGAGTAAACTATTGAATCGTAACGTTGAACAAGTACATTTCTTTAACGGTATTTGTGACTTAAGTTATGTGAAATACGCGACGAGCTATGAAAGTGATAGAGTATTTAGCTTAAACACTCCGACGTTTAATAAGACGTATATGATACCTTTTGAAGATATTAAAGAAATATCAGCACCGGTATTAAACTGCGGTCCAATCGGTAAAGATGCGCATAAAGTTACAGAGAGATTATTAAAGCCGAGTGCGTTTAAAGAGTTACCTGTCGTATTAGAGACAGTGATTAAACAATATTTTGTAAAGTAAAGGAGGAGCTACAATGACATTACCAATTGTGCTCACTGTGTCGAGCTATGATCCAACAGGAGGGTCTGGCGTGAATGCAGATTTAAAGGCGTTTCAAAATTTAGGTGTATACGGAATGTCTGCAATTACAAGTTTAACGGCACAAAACTCGAGTGGTATTAAAGATGTATTAGAAATACCAGATGATTTTTTAGAAGAGCAGCTTAAAAGTATATTTGATGACACAATTCCATTTGCAATGAAATCCGGAATGATCACGAGCATACCGATGATTGAAATGCTCACGAAATACGTCAAACAGTATCATATACCATTCGTCGTCGATCCGTACATTTTTACACGCGACGGACAGCGTATTATTTCAGAAGAGACGACGAGTGTGTTAAAACAACAATTACTTCATCATGCTGCAGTCGTGACACCGAACATCAACGAAGCAAAATCGTTAACAGGTATTGATATTGAGACTGAAAAAGATATCGAAACAGCAGCGAAAATCTTTTTAAGAGAAATCGGTGTAAAAGCAGTAATTATTAACGATAGTAATATGACTGGTGAAGCGTGTGATTATTTATATACGAAGACGACGTCGTTAAAACTCACTGAAGCAATCGTTCAGACAAAAAATAAGCGTGGAAGTGGCAGTACGTTTTCTGCAGTTATCACGGCAGAGATTGCAAAAGGGAATAGTTTAGAAGACGCGTTTAGAAAAGCGAAGCGATACGTCACTGCTGGTTTAAAAAACAGTCTAGATATCGGTAAAAAGAATGGTCCACTGAATCATTTTATCGACATTACATCATTCGTTTAAGCAAAAAGACGTTAACAATTATAAAACAAAATATTACATTTTCATTAGGGATTAAACTAATTGCATTACTACTCGTGATTCCAGGATGGTTAACTTTATGGATTGCGATATTCTCTGATATCGGAGCGACTTTAATCGTTACTCTGAATAGTATGCGATTAATGAAAAAAAGAAGATTAAATATTTCTGAGTAGATTCAAATATATCGCCTATTTTCCTCATGTTTTATCTGTAAATGTGGTTGTAAGTATGGTACAATCACTCTTGTATATAAAATTAGAGGTGAAATTATGGCTAAAAAATGGCTGTTACCGTTAACGATGGGCCTCGTCTTGTTTTTAGCAGGGTGTGACTACTCGAAGCCTGAAAACAGAGATGGTTTTTTCTTTAATACATTTGTTCAACCAATGGACAACTTACTTCATTGGCTTGGAGATCACTTAAACCATAACTATGGTCTTGCGATTATCGTATTAACGTTAATCGTGCGCTTAATCATCTTCCCATTCATGATGAAAACATATAAAAATCAAATGTTGATGCGTGAGAAGATGAAGATTGTTAAACCAGAAATGGAAGATATTCAGCGCCGTATGAAAGTTGCGACGACGCAAGAAGAAAAAATGGCTGTTCAACAAGAGATGATGGCGTTATATAAGAAACACGATATTAACCCATTAAATGTTGGATGTCTACCAATCTTAATTCAAATGCCAATCGTTATGGCGTTATTCTTCGCTTTAAAATATCCATCAGAAGGTGGTATTACTAAATATCCAGAATTCTTATGGATGGACTTAACAGAGCGCAGTATTATTATGATTGCGATCGCGGTACTCGTATACGCGGTTCAAGCATACGTATCTATGATGTTCTTACCAGAAGAACAACAAAAGCAAATGCGATTATTTATGTTTATTTCGCCACTGATGATTCTGTGGATTTCGGTGATTTCACCATCTGCCTTACCATTATACTGGGCAGTCGGTGGTGCGTTCTTAATCCTTCAAACGATTATCGGTAACTTATATTACCGTAAAAAGGTCGATGAAGAAATGGCGCCGATTTTAGCAGCACACGAAAAAGAACTTGCAGAAAAAGAAAGAAAATCACAAGGTGCAAAAGTATTACCGAATAAAAACAAAAAGAAGAAATAACAAAACTCCGTTTAGCTATAGCTAAACGGAGCTTTTTTTATAGTATCGGTGCAATTAAATTTGCGATTGCTTCTTTAAATTTAATCCACTTACTTCTAGATTGATAGACTTCCGGTGAAAGTATGCGTGAATGTAGCGTATCTTTTTCAAATTGAAGTCTATTTTTTATCGCTTCTTTTTCATCGAATATAAACGCGTTGACTTCGAAGTTTAGTGCGTAACTTCTGTTATCCATATTACATGATCCAATCGATACGACTTCGTCATCGATTATCATTACTTTTTGATGTAGGAAACCACGCTCATAAATGTAGACGTTTGCTCCTATCATCGCAAGCTCTCCAACGTTATGATACGTCCCCCAGTATACGAATGGATGGTCAGGAAATGGTGGGATCATAATGTTAACTTCGACGCCTGACAGGAGTGCGATTTTAATCGCTTCTCTCATCGATTGGTCAGGTATAAAGTACGGTGACTGAATGTATATAGACTTTTTAGCTGAGTAGATCATTTTTAAGTAACCGTATTTAATTTGCTCCCATTCTTCATCTGGACCACTTGCTGCGATTTGCATCGTCGTATCACCAACGACTGGAATTTCTGGGAAGTAACGTGGATGGTGTTTTAAATTGTCACGCGTTGCGTGAGAGTTCCAGTCAAGCATAAAACGTAGTTGTAGAGATTTTACAGCGTTTCCTTGAACTCGAATATGCGTGTCTCTCCAGTAGCCAAATTTTTTACTCAAACCGATATATTCTTCTCCGACATTTGTACCTCCCGTATATGCAATTTTACCGTCTATAACAATGTTTTTACGGTGATTACGGTTATTCATACGAGGGTTTATAAGAGAGAGACGACTTGGGAAGAATGCTTCAACTTTTCCGCCGTAATCACGTAACTCTTTAAAGTTTCTAAGTTTTAAAGTACGTGAGCCCATGTCGTCATATAAAATTTTAACGTCAACCCCTTCTTTTTGCTTTTTAAGTAGGGCGTCGTAAATTCTTTGGCCAAGTGAATCTAATCTAAAAATATAAAATTGAAAGTGAATATGGTCTTTTGCATTTTCTATATCATGTATCATCTGATCAAAAAACTCTGTCGTTTCATAAAATGTCTCTACTTTGTTATTAGACGTTATGAATGACTGATTATTGTTTAATAACATATGGATCAGTTTACGATGTTTTTTAGCTTCTTCTGACGGAAGTGTTAGCTTGTCCATCTTAATATCTTCGAGTTGCTCTGTAACGAGTGATTCAAGACCAATTTTATCTTCTTCGGATATTTTAAAAATTTCTTTATTGTATATCGTACGACCGAATAAGACATATAAAATAAATCCGATAATTGGTATGAAGAAGAGGACAAATAGCCATGCCCAAACACTTTGAGCACTTTTACGCTCCCAAAAGATCATACCAATTGCGAGTACGAAGTTAATGAGTAAGATGATAAATGTAAAAATCGTTGCATACGAAAGTGATGAGAAAAAATCAGCAACGGATTGAGATATATTCATTAATGTACTGAAATAATACAATTTTAAAAATCCTCTCATAATTTTTTAATGTATTCGTGACAAATATGTAAAAAGTTTTTTGAATAACTATAGTAATATTACCACAGTGTCTGTATAATTATAATTAACTCGATAGGAAGGGAGATCATTATGAAACAAAATGACACATCCAAACTAAAAGATGCGGTTCGAGTATTGAAAGAACTTGGCATCAAAGTATCTGTTGCCCCTTCAAGATTAGAAATTATGAATCGTATTTCGAAAGTAGAACAGTTAAGATTAAACGAGAATAATATTTAAAAACGCAAACAGCTCACTGAGCTGCTTGCGTTTTTATTTGTTAAATCGAGCTTCTTTTTTACCAGATGATTCATAAAAATAAATACTAAGTACAATACCAATTCCGACCATGTTTGCCCATAAACCACTACCACCGTAACTTAAAAATGGTAACGGTAATCCAGTGATCGGTACGAGTTGAATCGTCATTCCGATATTTTGGAATATATGGAAAAACAGTAACGATAAAAATCCGATTATAAAGTATCCACCGAAACTGTCGTGTGTTAACAGTGAAATTCTAAACAGTCGTAGTAATAATGAGAGTAATACGATGACTACAAAAGTCGTTCCAATAAAACCGAACTCTTCACCGACGATTGTAAATATAAAGTCCGTGTGGTTTTCAGGAATATAAATTATACCGTCCTTATAGCCACGACCTGTAATTCCACCTGATCCGATTGAAATGAGTGAGTTCATCAGTTGGAAACCACTGTCAGAAATGTATTTTTCTGGTTGTAGCCAAGAGTAAATTCTATCGAATTGATACGCGTGTACTCCGAGTTTATCGATTAAATCTGGTCGATATAAAATACCGAGTATCAGTGACACACCGACTGTCGTAACGACAAATACGACGGGTAAAATAAGCCACCAACTAATCCCAGATATGAGGACCATTCCAAAGAATATCGCAACCATGACGAGTGTCGTTCCTAAGTCGTTTTGTAATAGTACTAACAACATTGGTAATGCGGAAACAACTGCCATTTTACCGAGTAATTTAACGTCTAATGATAAGTCGTCTTCAATCTTATATTTGTTATGTTGGCTGATGACGTATGCAAGTGCCATAATATATATGATTTTCATAAATTCAGAAGGCTGAACACTAAAAAAACCGAACTGATACCAACTTTTTGCACCGTTAATAATTGGAGTAATACTTTCAAATGGAGAAAAGTGTAGAAACACTAAACTCAAAATACCAAAAGCATATATACCCCATATATAATCTTTATAAAAATGGAACGGAATGAGCATTAAAATAAATGCAATTAAAAATCCAAATAAGTAAAATAATAGTTGTCGTTGAGCGAAATTTGTTGAATACTGTTCGCTCGTCATCGCACTGCTAATAATGAGTATGCTGATCGCTGCGAGCATAATAAGTATAAAAATAAGTGTCCAATCAATACGAGCTAATATATTTAAATTTTGACGGGAATACTTTTTTTGATTCAATAGCTTCACCTAAATCTGTGGTAATCTAATATGTAGGACTTATGTCCATCTAATAATTATAACAGTATTTTATTAAAATTATAGGAATGAATATCATGATATCATTAACAATTAAAAAAATCTCCGAACTATGCGGAGGCAAGCTAAACGATCAAGCAAAAGAAATTGAAAATACAAAGATTCACGGAGTTTCAATCGATACGAGAACGATTGAAACAAATAATATGTTTGCACCGTTTGTCGGTGAAAATGTCGATGGACATGATTTTATATTGAATGCGATTGAATCAGGGGCATGTGTTTCTTTATCAGAAAAAGAAGATGTTGATGCACCGCTAATTATAGTAAAGGACGTTCAAAAAGCACTTGGTGACATCGCAAGAGGATATTTAAATACGTTAAATACAAAAGTCGTTGCGATTACAGGGTCTAACGGTAAGACGACGACAAAAGATATGGTCGAATGTGTATTAGCACCTCATTTTAACGTTCAAAAAACAATTGGAAACTACAACAATGAAATTGGAATGCCACTGACGATTTTTAATACGAAAGACGATACGGATATTTTGATATTAGAAATGGGAATGGATAATCTTGGTGACATCCATTATCTATCATCCATTGCTCGTCCTGACATTGCGATTTTAACGAACGTTGGAGAATCTCACATAGAAAAGTTAGGGTCTAAAGAAAACATCGCAAAAGGGAAGTATGAAATTGTCGATGATTTAAAAGAGGACGGGTTATTTATCTATTCCAATGACTATGTCGAACTCGAAAATCTTGTTAAAAAAGATACACCTTATGAACAGGTTACAGTCGGTTTAACTGATAAAAATGACCTCGTTGTGACAAACGTTAAAGAAGATAAAAACGGTGTGAGTTTTACACTAAATGGATTTGACTATTCAATTCCGTCACTTGGTAAGCATAACGCCGTTAACGCGAGCTTTGCGATCGCTCTTAGCAAGCATTTTAATATTAGTGAATCGGATGTAAAGAAAAGTTTAGAACAGTTAACGATCACAAATATGCGTATGGAGCAACATATCGATGAGACTGGCGCTTTAATTATTAATGATGCGTATAACGCAAGCCCTTCATCGATGAAAAGTGCAATTGATACAGTACGTCATTTAGATTATAAAAACAAAGTGCTCGTTTTAGGAGATATATTAGAGCTCGGTAGATACAGCGCTCAACTTCATGAATCGGTTGGAGCATATATAAATGAGGATAACAACTTTACACATATCTTCACTTATGGTGAACATGCGAAAACGACTCATGATACGATTCAAAAAGAAAATACACAACATTTCGAGTCGATAGAACAGTTAAAGAATAGTTTAAATTCGTTAAAAGATGAAAATACGGTCATACTATTAAAAGCATCTCGTGGTATGAAACTCGAAAGACTGATCAGTGAATAGTTGTTGTACAATGATCGTGAAAATGATAGCATTAAGTAGTTATGCATTATGAGATAATAGTTAAGAGTCAAAGGAGACTATACATTTGAAATTTTTTGAAGCACTAGGTGTAAGTGATGAAACAATACTTGCACTTGAAGAAATGGGGTTTGAAACTCCAACTCCGATTCAAGAGGAGAGTATTCCTTTCGCATTAGAAGGAAGAGACATATTAGGACAAGCACAAACAGGTACAGGAAAAACAGGAGCGTTTGGTATTCCACTCGTTGAAACAATCCAGCGTGGACAAGGAACGCAAGCGTTAATTTTAGCGCCGACAAGAGAACTTGCGATGCAAGTGAGCGAGCAACTTAAACATTTTTCTAAATATAAAAAGTTAAAAGTATCTGTTATTTTCGGAGGCGTATCAATCGAACGCCAAATTTCAGAGGTAAAAAGACACCCTGAAATTATCGTCGGGACTCCAGGACGAGTCATCGACCATATTAAACGTCGTACGTTAAAACTAAAACACATCACTAAATTCGTATTAGACGAAGCGGATGAAATGATGAACATGGGCTTTATCGACGATGTTAAGTTTATAATGGACCGTCTGCCTGAGGGGAATCGTCAAACGTTACTATTCAGTGCAACGATGCCAAAAGCAATTCAAGAACTCGTCACACGTTTCATGGATGAACCGAAAATCGTAAAAACGATGAACCAAAATCAATCAGATCCACAAATTGAAGAGTATTATACGATTGTGAAAGAGTTAGAAAAACTAGACGTATTCGTCGATTTTTTAGACGTTCATCGCCCGAAACTTGCGATCGTATTCGGTCGTACGAAACGTCGTGTAGACGAACTGACGAGTGCATTAATTGCTAAAGGATATTTAGCAGAAGGCCTTCACGGAGATATTACTCAGTCAAAACGACTCGAAGTATTAAAGAAGTTTAAAAATGACGCACTACAAATTTTAGTTGCAACAGACGTTGCTGCACGTGGGCTCGACATTACAGGTGTTACACACGTGTATAATTTTGATATTCCTCAAGACGCTGAAAGTTACACGCACCGTATCGGCCGTACAGGACGTGCTGGTGAAAGTGGTGTCGCGTTAACATTTGTTAACCCAATCGAAATGGGTTACTTACGTCTAATTGAGGAGACGAAAGGTAAACCGATTCGTCCGCTACGTCCACCATTTAAAGAAGAAGTAAAAGCGGCGCAAGCAGAAGTCATGATCGATAAAGTAAGAAAATACGAAGGAAAAGAAATCGACGAAGAAGTATACGAATTATCGAGAAAATTAGTCGAAACGTTCGATCCTTTAGATATTATTACTGCTTTTGTGAGCGAATATGTCAACGAAAAAGAAGACGATGCGATTCAATTATCATTTGAAAAGCCTCTACCAAGACGTGCAACAGCAAAACAGTCTGGTGGAAAACGTCGAGACTATAATCGCGGTAAAAAAGGTGATAGAAACAACCGTCGTAAACCTCAAAAACGCGACAACCGTGACAGATCGAATCATAAGAAGACATTTAAACAATTTATGAAGTAGTTTAGAGCGCCGTCTGGCGCTTTTTTTAATTTATATTAAAAAATAACTCATGTATAATAGATTAAAAAAGGAGTGTGCGCATGGAATCTGTCGATAAAAATCTACGTCCGTATATGCAACTTAGAGCAGTGCTCGATGGATTAGTTATCTTTTTACTTCCGACGATATATATCTTCGTGTCTTATATATTAGATTTTTATTTTAAATTATCAGTGATTATCTATGCCGTATTAATTGTACTCTATATCGTATTTCGTGTTTTATTACGTCCGATTTTATATACGAGAATTACAAAAATCGGTGTATATGACGATTATTTAATCGTTAAAAAAGGTTTTTTCTTTATAGAAACGGCATTGTATCCGATTGAACGTGTACAAATCGTTGAATTAGAAAAAGGATTTATTGCAAGACGATTTAATCTCGCGAAAATAAAATTAACAAACGCTGCATATACCGTTCGTTTACCAGAAATTGAAACGGTTCGGGCCGAGCAACTAAAAGATACGATTATCACGCGTTTAAAAGAGGTGGATAGTGATGTCTAACGTTCATAAATTACATCCTGTATCTTATCTTTTAACTATAATCGATGTATTTAAAAGATATTGGTACGTATTCGTACTTACTATATACAACCTCGGAACGAGTAAATTACAAGAAGGTGCACTAACAGATAACGCTTTTGGAATCATCTTAATGATCATCAGTATATTTTTAATTTTTACCGGTATCATTGAAAAGTGGACAGTACGTTACTGGTTTGAAGCAGACAAGATCATTTATAAATCTGGGCTGTTCGTTAAGAATGAACGTGAGTTAAGTATCGATCGTATTCAAAGTATCGATATTACTCAGCCAATACTCGCCCGACTATTTAACGTTGCAGTTGTAAACATTAAAAGTCCAGCTGAAAGTATTTCCCTACCTGGTGTGAAATACGATATGGCAGAGTCGATTCGAACGTATGTGTATCAGCAAAAAGAAGATAAAGACTCTACTCAAGTACATGAGGAAATCGACAATGAATCATATGAAACTAACAAGAGTACAGATTTTAAATTAAATGAAGCAGAAGTCGTCTACGAAATTTCGCCAAAAGAAATGCTATTGCTTATCGCAACGAGTGGAGGACTAGGAATGTTTTTAACAGCTGTCGCTGGGGGACTCGGGTACTTCGGATTTGATACGATTATTGTAAATGCGATTGAATCTCTCCAAGCACACGCAAGTACGTTATTTGTTCCGATTCTGATTGCGATAGGAATTGTCATTTTATTTATTGGAATAATTATCGGTGGCATCATCATATTTGTCAGATATTACGGTTACCAAATTAAAAAGCATAACGATGACTTTATTATTCAGTACGGTTTACTCGAAAGAAAAACAATTACGATTAATAAGAAACGCATTCAAAATATTTCTGTAAGAGAAGACGGATTATTTGAGCGTCTGTTTAAAATTCATGCGTTATATGTCGGAATTACGAGCAATGACTTTTCTGATGAAGACGTTGGAGACGTTGTGCTGACACCTGTTATGAGACAAAGAGAGAGTTATAAGTTTTTAAAT
This sequence comes from Nosocomiicoccus sp. HMSC09A07, assembly GCF_001808485.1. Taxonomy (NCBI): domain Bacteria; kingdom Bacillati; phylum Bacillota; class Bacilli; order Caryophanales; family Staphylococcaceae; genus Nosocomiicoccus; species Nosocomiicoccus sp. HMSC09A07. Next base: position 10,109 of record NZ_KV793629.1, on the reverse strand, counting down.
GAACATTTTAGTGAGTATAATATCGAACGACCTGAACCGAGTGTTCCAATTAGGGCATATAGGAGATATTTCCAAGTGTCGCTCTTGGTCCCTTTTATGGTCATTTCAATCACGAGTGGTATTCTTTATTACTATGATCAAATGATTGCATTATATATCGCACTTCTAGTCGGTGTATTTATAATAGTTTTAACTGTTATCAGCGGCATATATTCAGCTAAAAATAGCGGTGTTCGTATTGAAAATGGAGATTTAAATATGTTAACGACATCTTCATTTAAACGCAGTCACTATATTTTTAAACGCAGTAAAATTATCGACTGCGCGATTCGCCAAACGATATTTACAGAGCATGCAAACCTCGGAACTATTGAAGTGAAAACAGCGTCTGGTCTTATACCTACAACGGTTGACGTAAAACATTTAGAGTATAAAGAAGCAAATGAAATATTCGACTATGTAAGAAAGGGAGTTCAGAATGGAGAAAGTATCTAGAAAAGCGATTAACTACTGGAGAATTCAAGCTGTATTCGGACTTTCAATCGCACTCGTCGTTATTATAATTTGTGGTGTTCTAGCATATTTCTTTGACTTTCTACACATTCCAGCGATGATTGTCGGAGGAATTGCAGGACTTTTTCTTTTATATGAACTGATCTATAGAATGTGGGTTTACCCAAGTTTATTTTATAAGTATTTTGAATTTAAATTTACAGATGAAGTACTCATCGTTAACGATGGTATATTTAACCGTAAGCACACGGTAATTCCACTTTTTAGAATCCAAAATGTAGACGTGACAGAAGGTACAATCATGAGTAAATTCGGCTTAAAAGGAATTAGTATATCGACAGCGGGTGGTGGCACGTATATCCCTGAATTAGAAAAGGAGCGTGCCGATGAAATTCGTACGATGATTCGAAGTATCGTAAAAGATAACCGAAAAAGAGAAATAGCAATTCTTAAAGAGGATGAAGTACATGATTAATGGTCTCGGCACAGATATTATCGAAATTGAACGTATTCAATCAGTTAATAAAGACGACCGTTTGGCACGTCGTATTTTAAGTGATGAAGAACTCGCAAAGTATATGTCAATTAAAAATACCGAGAGAAAGCTTGAGTATTTAGCCGGGCGCTTTGCAGGGAAAGAAGCATACGCAAAGGCACTTGGAACAGGAATTGGCGCTTTAAACTTTAAACATATTGAGATTTTAAACGACGATGACGGAAAACCGTATATAGTAAATACAAATTCACTGATTTCAATATCCCACTCTAAACAATACGCGACAGCGACTGTCATTATAATGAGTGATAATTAAGGAGAGTATAATTATGGAAGATAGATTTTATCGAGATGCATACGTTGAAGTCGATTTAGACCGAATATACCGTAACTATTTAGAAGTTCAGCGACTACACGAAGATAAGACATTTATTGCTGTTGTGAAATCTAATGCATACGGACATGGCGCCGTAAGAGTAAGTCAATTTTTAGAAGAAAATGGGGTAGACTTTTTTGCGGTTGGAACACTCGATGAAGCGATTGAACTAAGAATGCACGGTATAAAATCTAAAATACTCATTCTTGGAATCATCAATCCAGAACATATAAATAAAGCAATCCAGCATCGCATCGCACTTACAGCTCCAAATTTAGAGTGGCTTGAAGCGGCATTAAAACATAATACCGGTGAATATGACAAAAACGTATGGATTCATATTAAAGTGAATAGCCATATGAATCGCTACGGTACAGATGATGTTGAAGAAATTAAAGAGATGATTGAAAAAATAGAAGCATCCGATCACTTCGTATACGAAGGTATTTTTTCTCATCTTGCACTTGCTGCATCGACGTCGTACGGTGCGCAAAAAGAAATTGACAAATTTAAAACAATTGTTGAATCAGTAAAACGCCCACAATTTGTGCACGTATTAAATTCAGCGGGTTCATTACTGTTTGACGGTGAATTTACAAATGCAGTTCGAGTAGGGATTTCATTATATGGCTATTACCCAAGTTTAATGGTCAAAGAGAAATCGCAAATTCCACTTAATCCTGCGTTACGACTTATTACACAAGTTGTCGATACGCACGAATTAAAGAAAAACGATTTTGTCGGTTACGATGAGACGTTTATCGTCGATAGCGATACTAAAATCGCGACGATACCGATAGGTTACGGCGACGGCTTATTAAGAAAACATACAGGATATACTGTAAAAGTGAACGGCAACAATCATCCGTTTGTCGGACGTATTTGTATGGACGCTGCGATGATTGAAGTCGATGCTAAAGTTGGCGATGAAGTCATCGTTATTGATAACCATTACGATAGCCCACAATCACTTGAGCGCTTTAGTGAACATGTTGGTACAATACCATATGAATCGACAAACTTATTCTCAAGACGACTGCCACGTGTTTACAAACAGTCTGAACAATACGATGTTTCTAACGAAATCTTAAAATAATTCAGAGAATGTTACTTATTATGTTAAAATATAACTAATCGCATAGAGAATATAGGGAGAGGATTATAGTGAGTTCATGTATGTTAGACAAATCAATTAAAGAGTCTATGAAAGATGGATATTTAGAGATGTCTGAACTTAACTTAATAATCGCTAGAGAAGGTTTTCATCTTGAATGTGAGGTAGAACGTATCTACTCCCAAAAACTTCAAAATGAACAAAATAAAAACAATAACAAAAAAGATGGTGAGTAGATGAAACGTGGAGAAGTATACCTAGCTGATCTTTCTCCAGTTCAAGGCTCTGAACAGGGCGGTAAACGCCCTGTTGTTATTATTCAAAATGATACGGGGAACAAGTTTTCACCGACGTTAATCGTCGCTGCGATTACTGGAAAAATTGATAAAGCAAAAATACCGACACACGTCGAAGTGAACGCTGAAAAGTATAAGTTTAAGACTAACTCGGTAATACTGCTAGAGCAAATTCGAACGATAGATAAGACTAGGTTACAAGAAAAACTTACATATTTAGATGATGAGAAAATGAAAGAAGTGGACAAGGCGATTCAAATCAGCCTTGGACTAGACGATGATTCAAACAAAAAGCAAAAGAAAAAACATCGTAAATCGAAGTAAGCATTACATACATATTAATGAATAGGAGGAGCACGATTGACCTACATTGATAAACTTGCAAAAGAATACGAAACGATACTACAACTATTCATTTATGAGAATGCAGTGGATGAAGCAATCGCACGATGCCAAACGTTCAGTCAAAATGTTATTGAAATAGACACTTCTCCTGAAGAAATTGTATCTTTACATATTCAAATGCTCAATCATTTACATATTAACGACGGTGAAGAAATAAAAAAGTCGTTAGAAATTCTTGAGGAAGTCATGATATCATTCGGATTTACGTACCGTGATTATCGAGCGATGCTCGATCAAATTAATCATCATGACCAAGAATTAGAAGTCGCTGCAAGTGTTCAGCGTACGATGTTAAAGTCAGAAATTCCAATTATCGATAACTCACAACTCGGTGCAATTAGTGTTGCTGCAGGAAAAGTAAACGGAGACTACTTTAACATATTAAAACAATATGACGATAAAGTAGGTATCGCAGTTGCAGACGTCATCGGTTCAGGTATCCCTGCATCTATTGCGATGGCGATGTTAAAGTTCTCTTTAGAACTCTCACATTTAACGTATAGCCCTCACCGTGTGTTAGAGAAAATTAATGACTTAGTAGAAAAAAACATCAATAAAAATATGTTTATTACGATGTTTTATGCCGTTTATGATTATAAAAACTTTGAACTTACATACGCTAGTGCTGGTCACGAGCCCGCATTAATATATCGATATGAAGACGACATCTTTGAAACACTCGATACGAGAGATCTTGTCCTCGGTGTGATGCAAGGCGTTTCCTATAAAGAAAGTACAGTTTCACTTAATGATAAAGATATGATTTTCATTTACACTGATGGGGTTTCAGAATTAAGAAAGCACGACGGTACTTTTATAGATATGGAAGACGTTAAAAATATGATTCGCGATAATCGCGACGAACATCCGCAAGATATCGTCCGAAATCTATATCAGCAACTCACTCGTATGCAAGATCAGACTCGAAAAGATGATTTAACGTGTATTTTAATTAAGACGCTACATTAACGTTTATTAAAAAATCAATACGGGTATTGTATTACTATATATTTGTCTGAAATGGAGTAGGATTACTGTTATGAATATTAAGATTGAAGTCAAAGAGGCACAAGAAGTATTTTATGTGAAAGTTGGAGGAGAACTCGACATTTATACAGTGCCGGAATTAAAGAAAGTATTTAACCCGATCGTCTCAGAAGGCTCTCATAACTTACACGTCGATTTAAGTGACCTTACATATATGGATTCAACAGGACTTGGTCTTTTTGTTGGAACACTCAAAGATTTAAATCAGTATAATAATGAGTTAAGAATTTCAGGTGCAAACGATCGTGTTATGAAACTATTTGAAATAACAGGACTAAGCGACTTGATTCAAATCACGCAATCGGGAGCGAATGTAGATGAGTAAAAATTATGAATATATAGAAATGAAAATACCTGCAAAACCAAAATACGTAGGGCTCGTTCGCCTAACGTTATCTGGTATTTTAAATAGTGCTGGCGCGACATACGAAGAAATTGAAGATACGAAGATTGCTGTTAGCGAAGCGGTAACGAACGCAGTGAAACATGCATATTCTGATAGTGATAATGAAATTACAATCGGATTTGCGGTATCAGCGGGTCGTGTTGAAATTATCGTTCAAGATTCTGGAAAAAGTTTTGACTATGAAACGGTAAAAAAAGAACTTGGACCGTACAAAGAGTCTGATTCCGTAAGCTTTTTAAGAGAAGGAGGACTTGGGCTTTTCCTAATTGAGACACTAATGGATGATGTGAACGTTAGACGTACACAAGGTGTGACAATTAGTATGGTGAAGTACATTGGTGAAGGTCAGGTGCAAAAAGATGGAGCAATCACAAACTAGAAAAGAACTTTCACGTGATGAAATTAATCGCTTAATTACTGAATATCAAGAAACTGGAAGCGATGAAGCACAAACGCGTTTAGTTTATCACTATGAAAAACTCATCGAGTCACTCGCATATCGATATTCAAAAGGGCAATCACATCACGAAGACCTTGTACAAGTCGGTATGATTGGATTGCTCGGTGCAATTAAACGATTCGATTTATCTTTTGAGCGTAAATTTGAAGCATTTCTAGTACCGACAGTTCTCGGTGAAATCAAACGTTATTTAAGAGATAAAACGTGGAGTGTTCATGTCCCGAGGCGTATTAAAGAGCTTGGTCCAAAAATCAAACGTTCTACAGATGAGTTAACGAATGAGCTAGAGCGATCACCATCTGTTAAAGAAATCGCAGAATATATCGGTGCAACAGAAGAAGAAGTACTCGAAGCGATGGAGATGGGACAAAGCTACAATGCGTTAAGTGTGGATCACTCGATTGACGCAGATAACGAAGGTTCATCTGTGACGTTACTCGACGTAATGGGTGAGGAAGATGATAATTATGCTCAAACCGAGGAACGTTTACTTATAGAAAAGTTATTACCGATTTTATCTGAAAGAGAACAACAGATTATACGATATACATTTTTAGAATCTTTAAGTCAAAAAGAGACTGGAGAAAAAATCGGTTTAAGCCAAATGCATGTATCAAGATTACAACGTGCAGCACTTAAAAAGTTGAGAGATTCTGTTAAAAATACAGATATAGATATTTAAGCCTAATCATAATGATTAGGTTTTATTGTTTAGGAGGACATTATGAACGAAATATTAGTTAAAGAGTTATCGAGTAAATTAAAAATTAAATCAGAGTATGTATTAAACGTACTCAATATGTTAGAAGAAAATGCGACGGTGCCTTTTATCGCACGTTATAGAAAAGAACAAACGGGCGGACTTGATGAAGTTTCAATTAAGCAAATTTCTGATGAGTATAACTATCTAGAAGAATTAGAAAAAAGAAAAGAAGATGTCATTCGCTTAATCGACGAACAAGGGCTACTTACTGAAGATTTAAAAAATCAAATATTACGTCAAACATCTCAAGCACGTGTTGAAGATTTATATCGTCCGTTTAGACAGAAGAAGAAAACACGCGCAACAGAAGCAAAGCGTAAAGGATTAGAGCCGCTCGCTGAAATGATTTATAAACAAGATGTTGACGCTAAAGATATTTATAAAGAGGCAGAACAATATATTAACGAAGAAATCAAAACTATAGAAGACGCAGTTGCAGGTGCAAAAGATATAATTGCAGAAATAATTTCGGATAACCCACAACACCGTATGTACATATTAAGCGTCATTCAAAATCACTCAGAAATTACATCGACTGAGAAAAAGGAACACGATGACAAAACGCAAATTTTTGAAATGTATTATGACTATAGTGAACGCGTAAAAACAATACCATCGCACCGTATACTTGCAATGAATCGTGGAGAGAAAGAAGATGTGTTACGCATCGGTTTCCAACATGATGACGATAAAATTACGAGTTATTTATACCGTCAAGAATTAAAAGAAAAAAGTAAAACAAAGCAATTGATAGAAGAAACGATCGACGATAGTTTAAAACGTTTAATTTTACCAAGTTTAGAACGAGAAATACGTAATGAGTTAACGAAAAAAGGGGAAACGCATGCGGTAAATATTTTCGAAGAAAACCTAAAGAGTTTACTTCTACAACCACCACTTAAAAATCATACGATTTTAGGTGTCGACCCAGCGTTTCGAACAGGGTGTAAGCTCGCAGTTATCGATTCAAACGGTAAGTTCTTAGAGAAGAATGTTATTTATCCTCACAGCTCTAAAAACACGGATAAAAGCGAAGCGATTTTTAAAGAGATAATTGAAGAAAATAAAGTCACATTAATTGCGATTGGTAACGGAACAGCATCGAGAGAGACTGAAGAATTCGTTGCAAACTTTTTAAAGAAATATAAAATAGAAGTGCCGTTTATTATCGTAAATGAAGCGGGTGCTTCTGTGTATTCAGCGTCGGACGTAGCACGTGAAGAATTCCCAGATTTTGAAGTAGAAGAGAGAAGTGCGGTATCGATTGCCCGTCGTATTCAAGATCCACTTGCTGAACTCGTAAAAATTGACCCGAAATCATTAGGAATCGGACAGTATCAACACGATATTAACCAAAAATTCTTAAATGAGTCATTAGATTTTGTCGTTGAAACAGCAGTAAACCAAGTGGGTGTAGATGTAAACACTGCGTCTTACAAATTACTAGAACACGTTTCAGGATTAAATAAAACAATTTCAAAAAACATTGTAGAGTATAGAGAGACTGAAGGGATTACAAAACGATCAGACCTTAAAAAAGTAAAAAGACTAGGACCGAAAACATTTGAGCAAGCTGTCGGATTTTTAAGAATTGTCGGTGGAGAAGAGCCACTCGACCAAACGCCAATTCACCCGGAGCAATATAAAAACACATATGCATTACTAAAATCGGTTGGTGCATCGATAGATGAGCTCGGTGAAGAGAGTATTAAGGAAAAGTTAAATACACTCGATAAACGTAAATATAGTGAAGAAAATGATATCGGACTTCCGACATTAAACGATATTATCGATAGTTTAATTGCGCCTTTAAGAGACATCCGAGATAAGTACGATACACCGATTTTAAAAAGCGACGTGTTAGAACTTTCGGATTTAAAAGAAGGTATGAAGCTATCTGGAACAGTAAGGAACGTTACAGACTTCGGAGCATTCGTTGATATCGGAGTCGGTCAAGATGGTCTTGTCCATATTTCACAACTAGCCAATCGATATGTAAAACACCCGCTCGACGTTGTGAGTAGTGGAGATATCGTTGAAGTCTCTGTTTTATCAGTAGATGAAAAGAAAAATAGAATATCATTAACGATGAAAAAGTAATTAAAAAAGAGTGAAGCATTTGCTTCACTCTTTAGTTATTTATATTAGTCTTTTTTTACTTGTACTGGTTTACCTTCGAATGGGTGATCTCCATTTACTAGGTCAACATCGTTGATGTCGATGCCGAGTGCCTCTGCGACACCTTTACCGTACTCTTCGTCTGCTTGGTAACAGTTGAAGATGTGACGTTTTTTAATGTGCTCTTCAACGCCTGCCATTTCAATTGCAGTGTTTTTGAAGATCGTTTGTTTACCTTCTTCAGATTGAAGACGGAATAATTTACCTGGTTGCTCGTAGTAGTTATCGTCGTCTTCACGGAAGTCGTACTCATATACTTGACCGAGCTCTAAGTTTAATTCAGGTTGTTTTGCATCTTTTTGTGAATTGTGTGCACCGTAACTATTTGGATAATAGTTGATATGTGAGCCTAAGTTGCCGTCAACTCTCATCGCACCGTCACGGCTGAATGGACATACGTTTGTCGCACCTTTTGGTGAGTTTACTGGAATTTGGTGGTGGTTTACACCTAAGCGGTAACGCTGAGTATCTCCATATGAGAATAAACGACCTTGTAACATTTTGTCTGGTGAGAATCCAAGACCAGGAACGATGTTAGTTGGTGCAAACGCTGCTTGTTCTACTTCTGCGAAGTAGTTCTCAGGGTTTTTATTTAACTCAAACTCACCAACTTCGATTAATGGGAATTCACCTTTATACCATACTTTTGTTAAATCGAACGGGTTATGGTAATGATTTCTTGCTTCTTCTTCAGTCATTACTTGGATGAACATTTTCCATTTAGGGAAGTCTCCATCTTCAATCGCGTTGTATAGGTCACGTTGTGAAGATTCACGGTCTTTACCGACAACATCTACTGCTTCTTCAGCAGTGTAGTTACGAATACCTTGTTGTGTTCTAAAGTGGAATTTCACCCATACACGTTCGTTATCTTCGTTAATCATCGCGTAAGTGTGTGAACCGAATCCATGCATATGACGGAAGTCTGACGGGATACCACGGTCAGTCATAAGAATTGTTACTTGGTGTAACGCTTCAGGTAATGACGTCCAGAAATCCCACTGAGAATTCGGGTTATTCACGTTTGTACGTGGATCACGTTTAACAACGTGGTTTAAGCTTGGGAATAACTTAGGATCACGGAAGAAGAATACAGGTGTGTTGTTACCAACTAAGTCCCAGTTACCTTCTTCAGTGTAGAACTTAAGTGCAAATCCACGAATATCACGTTCAGCGTCAGCTGCACCGCGTTCACCAGCTACAGTTGAGAAACGAGCGAACATTTCTGTTTTCTTACCAACTTCTGAGAAAATCTTTGCTTTCGTATATTTAGTAATATCATTTGTTACTGTGAATGTACCGTAAGCACCAGATCCTTTAGCGTGCATACGACGCTCTGGAATTACTTCGCGGTCGAAGTGTGCCATCATATCTAAGAAATAAGGATCTTGCATAACGATTGGACCACGTGGGCCAACAGTCATTGTGTTCTCACGGTCACCTACAGGGTTACCGAATAGAGTCGTTAACTTTTGTTCTTCAGGGTTATAGTGTTTTGACATAATTAACCTCCAAAATTAAATTAGAATAATTCTAAATAAAGTATAGCACATTAAATTTTGACTTGCAAATTCGACAGAATAATAATTCCCTCATTATATAGAAGTAAAACATACATTATTTAAAAGAAGATATTTAGTATGGATGTTGATAAAAATAAAAAGTATTGAGAAATCTAAATAATCGTATTGACAGAGAAATGTAAAGAGAATATAATAGATATCGTTATCTTAATAAGCGGTTGTGGCGGAATCGGCAGACGCGCTAGGTTGAGGGCCTAGTGGGAGTTTATCCCGTGGAGGTTCAAGTCCTCTCAGCCGCATATACATTTTTGTTTGCATTAAGTTAAACGATTGTGTATAATAATTAGGCGTCAACTTAACAACTAGTTGCGCAGATAAAATAAAATAAAAAACTTTAACTTTTCTATTGACTTAGTTTTTCAACTCTGTATAATAGTAAGAGTTGAAACGAAAACGCGGGTGTAGTTTAGTGGTAAAACCTCAGACTTCCAATCTGATGTCGGGAGTTCGATTCTCCTCACCCGCTCCATTA
>NZ_KV793628.1:401-2601 GCF_001808485.1 Nosocomiicoccus sp. HMSC09A07 | reverse complement strand
TCAAGCTATTCGACTTCTAAATTAAATATTTCCCCTTTTACGATATCTACCATTATATCTATCATCTTCATATAACGTTAATTATTAAATTGTTTATTTAATTGATTCCCATTAATATCGATTTCTTTATTAGTTTTATAAAATATTTTTTGTTTCTAATTTTAAAAGTTATTAAGGCTTAGATAAAGTAATGTCATGACTACCTACATTACGTAATACAATATAATCAGGATTATTGTATTGAAAGGTCATACGTATTGACATAGTAGGTGAGGCTTCGAAGATTGATTTATGTCCTTTCATCTTTTTTACTCTTAAAGATCTTGGATAAGGTCGACCTTTTATCAATGCTTTAATTGCTTCATCAACTTCATCTTGAATATTTGAATCTAATTTATCGTATGCTCTTTTAAAGCGTTTTGTAATATCTAATTGGTACATAAATTAATTTTTACCTGAACGCAGGAACGAGATAGCATCGTTCACATTATTAAAAGATTTAACTTCATTATTAGAAATATTTTCTTCTGCTTCTTTTTCTCCTTTTTGCCATTCGGGAGACCAAAACCATGATTGATCTTTTGCGATGGTTATGACAGGTTGCATAATAAGTCTCCCATTTTCAATACTTACTTCTACTTGATCATCTTCATGTAAGTCTAATGCTTCTCTATGTTTTTTTGGGATTGTAATTTGTCCACGTTTTTTAACTGTTGATTTTACAGGTTTAATAGTCTTCTCCTGCTTAAAAGTTGTTTTCATATAATTCATTCTCCTTTAGTACTAAAAAATAGATACAATTCTTATTTTCAGAAAGTCATACTTACTGATTATATTTTAATATTTATTAATGAAAAGGGCAATTATTAAGTTTATATAAGTACATAAAACGACCGTTATATGAACGTTTTTACTTAGAGATTATAATTAGCCTGTTTTTAAGTGTTTTATAGTTCATTTACTCGGTATAATTATCTATGTATATATATATTATATTAAATCGTTTTATGTACTTTAAATTTGAGTGTCTTATATCTTTTTTAAGAGTAGTTTCCCTTTTTATCTATATAATTAATATGTTTTTACACTTTAATTGTGTACCGTTAATAAACATCTATTTTAGGAAGTTTTTGTTGTATAAAGGCATTGAAGAAACGCTAATGCGTTTCTTTGATTCGTTCGTTTTCACTCACTCTTATTTTTCGTGTTTCGATTGACATTTATTTACTTTGCATACTAGCATCTCTTCACTTATGTATTACAAGTCCAAGCACTCCGTGTGCTACGCAGATTTTCAATACCGTTACGAGATGCTTTGACGTATGCGTAAATAAAATATCATCTAATCTATTTTATATTAATTTGGAGCATTACAAGAATGTCTTAATACTATTGCATAATTAGTCTGTTTTCTCCACGGTTCTAAATTCCATGGAGTTTTTAGCCCTTTTGCATAGTCAGCATGACAATTTAACTGTGCTTTCATACTTGCAGTATTTTTCCATCTACTATTATTTTTATATTTGTTATAAACAGTATCCCATCTATATTTGACATAATGAGCTCGGACGATAGCATTACTTGGTTTAGCATAGGCAATATTTTTTGGATATAAGGATAAAGAAATTTTTCCCGATCTAGTTATCCATGACCCACTAGAATAATAGTTTGAAAAATTTGTAGGAGGTTTTTTAGCAGAATAAGTAGTAAATCCCTCATCCTCACCTAATGTATTGAAAGAATCGTTTTCAAATTTTTCTATTTCTTTTCTTTCGTAAACAGCATAAATAGACTTATTAATATCAAGTCTATTTTCTTCAATCAAAACAACAAAAACATCACTTTTATCAAAGTCAATGTTTTCTGCTGTTTTGTATTCTACTTGATATCCTAGTTCATCTACACTTGCCTTAGCGTTTTGTACTTCTAAAAAGATATAAGATGAAACAAGTATTGAGAAAATTAATAGTATTTTTTTCATAAGCATTCTCCATTCAATTGATTAATTAAATTGATTTATTATAATAAATTATATCATTTAAAATAAAAAGAGGGATATAAATGTTAACTTATAATGTATTCTTAATTATATACTTTTTCATAATACTTAATCTAATTGGAGTTATAACTTATTTTTATAAAAATAAAAAGAATGATAAGTCTAGGATTATTCTTATAGGCACATTAACATTAACTATAA
>NZ_KV793628.1:0-381 GCF_001808485.1 Nosocomiicoccus sp. HMSC09A07 | reverse complement strand
CTGGAGAATTAATGGATGAATATATATTTGAAGATAATACATTGCATTTCTTTGCTTCTATCATAGTTTATTTTCTACAATTAATAGTTTTATTATTATATTTTAAAAAATTTAGTTACAATGATTAAAAGCTCAAAACTTACAGACTTACTTGTTATTGTATCAATCATGAGTAAGCTTAATAATAAAATGATTGAATATGGTATATACGAAGAAGTTAAGCATAGTAAAGTAATAGGTTATATTAATCCACTACACATTCATATATTTGATTACAAAAAAAGAAACGCTAAATGAAGTACTAAAATTAATTAATAATATTATAAATGCTAAAGAATTATGAGGAAAGCCCTACGATCCTAAACGGATCATAGGGCTTTT
>NZ_KV793627.1:303384-394246 GCF_001808485.1 Nosocomiicoccus sp. HMSC09A07 | reverse complement strand
GAGCCCGACGAGCTACCAACTGCTCCATCCCGCGTTAATATGAATTTTTAACGTCTAGATAGTATTCTACACAATGAAACGAATAATTACAAGAGCTTTTTATTAATTTTAAAAAATAAAATGTATCTCTATATAATTTCTTGTATAATTGTAATAGCATAAATGAAGGATGGTTTTATGAACAAGAAATTTAATGTGAACGACCTATATAAACCAGGTAAAGATCCTTTTAAAAAGTTTCGCAAATTAAGTTTACCTGGTTTACTGATTGTCTTTCTGTTTTTAATAGTATTATATTTCGTCAGTGAGAATCCAAAAATTGTCGAAACCGGTGTAGATATAAATGATGCTGAAAGTCTCGTAAAATACGAGGTAACAGTTGATTTTCATATAGATGGAGATACGACTCGATTTTACTTTAATGATGAAAGTTATTCTTTTAGATATTTACTAATTGATACTCCTGAAATAGGACGAAAATCTGGTGAGAAAGACGAGCCATTCGCAAAAGAAGCGTTACATAGAGTAGAGGCTTTACTTAATAATGCAGAACATATATATGTTATGTTTGATCAGTCACAAACAGATAATTATGGTAGATATTTAGTATATGTATTTGCGGATGACATAATGGTCAACGAACAACTTGTAAAAGAAGGGCTTGCAGAAGTGAAGTACGTATATCCGCCAAATACAACGTACGAAAATAAAATGCGTCAAGCTGAAGAAGAAGCGAAAAGAAAGAAAGTCGGTATGTGGAGATAAGCAATAACTTTCTAATTATGTCTAAATTATGAACGTCTAATTGAGAAAATCGAATTATTTTCTCAATTAGGCTTGTTTTATTTTTAAAGGGGTGCTATTATAAAATCATGAAATGAACAAATCGCCCCCCGATTACATTTTCATTTCGAAGTTGTTCGCAAAACTAATAAATTTTTTAGCAATGCAGAAAATAAAATCTGCGTTGCTTTTTTATTTAATTCATATTTTTTTATAAAATATCATTGAAATATTTTACAGAGTTGCTATAATAGAACATGTTGATTAATTAAATATTCCGCAGTAGCTCAGTGGTAGAGCTATCGGCTGTTAACCGATCGGTCGTAAGTTCGAATCTTACCTGCGGAGCCATTTTTATTTTGGGCACGTACTCAAGTGGCTGAAGAGGCGCCCCTGCTAAGGGTGTAGGTCGGTTCATTCCGGCGCGAGGGTTCGAATCTCTCCGTGCCCGTACATAAACCTTATTATATAAGGGATTTAACCAGTTTGGTGACTAACTGGTGGCAGTTATGAAAATAACTGCCGTATTTTTTTGTCTTTTTTTAAATGATACAATGTATATAACGAGTTTATACAAGGAGTACGAATATGTTTTACAATTATGAAATAACAAAAGAGTTTCATTTTAGTGCGAGTCATCAATTAGATTACTTACCAGAAGGACATCAATGCAAAAGACTGCACGGTCATAATTATATCGTTAAAGTGACTTTAGGCTCAGACGAACTCAATGATGATGGTTTTGTTACAGATTTTGGTTTATTAAAGCCAATTAAAGTATTTATAGATGAAAATCTCGATCACAGACATTTAAATGACGTGTTTGATTTTAAAACAACTTCTGAGAATATCGCAAAATTCTTCTATGAAAAAATCAAAAATGAGTTAAATATGGATAACGTTGTAGAAGTTGCAGTATCAGAAACGCCAAAAACATGGGCGAGATACAGGGAGTTACGCTAATGAGACAACAAAAGAAAATGCCTATTATGGAAATTTTTGGACCGACTATACAAGGAGAAGGTATGGTCATTGGTCGAAAGACGATGTTTGTTCGTACTGGTGGATGTGATTATTCATGCGCGTGGTGTGACAGTGCCTTTACGTGGAATGGTGAAGAAAAGGCGAACGTACTTTCAGCAGAAGACGTCTATAATAAAATTCAAGAAATAGGATACGTAGATAATAGAAGAAATTTTAATCATGTGACGATTACAGGAGGAAATCCTGCACTTATTAATAAACCGATGAATGATCTAATTGATATGCTCCATAATGATGAGGTGAAAGTCGGATTAGAGACTCAAGGTTCTATTTACCAAGAATGGTTTTTAAAAATAGATGATTTAACAATTTCTCCGAAACCACCATCTTCTAAAATGGAAACAGATTTTACGATTCTCGATGATATATTAAATAAACTACATGAAGCGAATGTCAATTTCAGCTTAAAAGTCGTTATATTTAATGAAGAAGATTTTGACTATGCGAAATACGTATATAATAGATATAAAAACTATAATAGAGATTTTTATGTGAGTGTTGGGAATCCAGACCCTTATGAAGGTGGCGATATTAGTCGTCGTCTATTAAACGATTTAAAGGAGTTATGGGAAATGGTGCTAAACGATCCTGAAGCTAATGATTTTAAGCCATTACCTCAACTTCACGCACTAATTTATGATAATCAAAGAGGCGTTTAATGTCGATTGTTACAATCTGTTACACGCCTGACATAATCACTTCAAACCTTATAGAAATAGGGCTTGGAGTGATTTTTTAGTTAATCGTATCTGAGCAATGAAATACTATGTAATTATTCTGTCAAATATGGGCGTGATTCTTAATATTGCTGTAACCACAGTAATATTTAGACGTGCTATAGTATGTACAGTGAAAGAAATGATTCTACATTTTTTAGGAGGAGTTTCATAGTGAAGAAAACAATTTTAACAACAGGTTTAGCAGTTGGTTTAAGCTTATCATCATTAGCAGGAGTTCAAGCAAATGCATCAGAAGTTAATGTTGATGAAGCAAAACTTGCAAAACTTGCAATCAATAATCCAGAAAAATTAAACGAAGCACCAGTACAAGAGGGAGCTTACGAAATCTCATTTGATCTTGAAGGTACAACTTTCAAATTTAAATCAGATGGAGAAAGATGGGTATGGAAATACGCACCAGTTGGTTCGGATTTCTCTGAATTTGATAACTCATTTAACAACAACGAATCATATGTAGCAAGTGCTCCAGTAGTAGAGAACTATTCTTCTTACGAAACGTATGAAGCACCAAGCTACTCATACAATGAACCAAACTATTCGTACAGTGCTCCAAAAGCATCAGCTCCAGTAGCATCAAACGATGGTTTAAACTGGGCTGGTCTTGCAGCGTGTGAATCTGGTGGTAACCCGAACATCGTAGATGCTTCAGGAACTTACCATGGATTATACCAATTTGACGCTGGTACATGGGCATCAGTAGGTGGCACAGGAGTTGCTTCTCAAGCATCTGCTGAAGAACAAACAATGCGTGCACAAATGTTATATGCTCAACGTGGTGCACAACCATGGCCTACATGTGGTGCTTACCTATAATATTTAATAAATCAAGCATGTTTTCTTCGTGAAAACATGCTTTTTTTGTTATTATTATAATTAAGAGAGTGGTGATTATATGGGTATAAGTCTAGACGTCATTAGTATTTTATCGATTATAATTGCAGTCATTGCTATTACGACAGCGATTTTAGCATTTAGAGTTCGTGGTAAGTCTCAAGTATTACTTACTCAACCTTATTTAGAAATCGATGAAGTAAAGAGATTTAAAAACGATCAAAACCGTCTTGTTCTGCAGTTTAGAATTATAAACAACAATGCAAATCCGTTTCATTTTGAGGATTTTACAATTGAAGGTTATGATTTTACGACAGATTATGAATATGGGACACCAGCAGTGGATTCACGAGGGGTTATAGAGCATGACGTAATTAAACTAAACGTTTATATCGAAGAAAGAACAGCGTTTAATGCGAGAATTTTAATTAGATATCGTGACTTTAACAACCATGTACATAAAGCGCGATCAGTTAAAATCTACATTGAAGGTGGAGAAATCGCGCATGATGTCACAGGTACGAAATTTATTTTAACGAAACGTACTGCGATGTTTTAGTGTAATTTAAGAGCATAAAAAATAGAGATGTTTAAAAACATCTCTATTTTTGTGTGGATTTTTCTTCAAGTTTAGTAATGCCAATACCTGTGTAGCCAAGTATTATTGCAAATATAAAACCACTATAACAAAGTATTGCCCAAGGCGCATAAGATAGAGTAGGCACACCTAATGTACCAGCCATAAAGACTCCTGCACTTGACCACGGGATAATTGGGACAACTACAGTACCAGAATCTTCTAAAGTTCTAGACAGATTTTTAGGATCTAATTGCTTTTTCTTATATGTGTCTTTATACATTTCACCAGGAACTATAATTGAGAGGTAAGAGTTACCAGTTACTAGTGCCATAGTTAAACAAGATAAAACCGTAGCTAATATTAAATCTCCAGTCTTTTTAACAACAGTTAATAGTTTTTCAATGATAACTTCTAGTGAGCCCGACGTTGTAATGATGCCGGCAAACACAAAAGCAGCGAAAGCAATAAGTGTTACGGACGTCATAGACTCCATACCACCTTGGTTGACTAGTCTAAGAACTTCAGGCATTACTTCTTCTTCAGTAATTGTTATTTTTGATACCATATCTACGTTAAAACCACTTACAGTTGAAAGAAATACGTCTTGTAATGTAGATTTTTGGAAAATCATCGCTGTAATTCCAGCAACGATTGAAGATAATATAATCACTGGTAATGTTGGATATTTTTTAATCGCTCCTATTAGGACAATAAGTGGAGGTATAATTAAACAAATATTCCAGTTAAACATCATATCGAGTTCTTGAATCATATTTGTCGCTAAAGGTGATTCTATACTTGAAGATTTCACATTTAGACCGACGATAAAATATATAATTAGTGATAATAACGCAGCGGGGACAGTTGTCCATAACATATGTTTTATATGTTCGTATAATTCAGTTCCTGCAGCAATCGGCGCTAATATTGTTGTATCTGAAAGTGGTGATAGTTTATCTCCAAAATAAGCACCTGCTACGATTGCACCTGCAGTTGCCGGAATATTTGCTTCTAGACCTGTTGCGATACCGATTAAAGCAACACCAACGGTTCCAACAGCACCCCATGATGTACCAGTAACTATTGAAATTATTGCAGCAACAACAAATGATATAACGAGTATGAATTGCGGATTAATGAGTTGTATACCATAATATATTAGCATCGGAATTGTCCCAGCAATCATCCAAGTTCCGATCAGTATACCGATTGAAATCAATATTAAGATTGAGGGCATAGCTAGTGAAATCTTCTCTTGTATACCATCCATCATCTCTTTCCAACTATAGCCTAATCTTAGAGTGATTAGACCAGCAAAAACAGATGATAATATTAATAATGGTTCAGGTCTGAGTTTTAAGACACCAAATCCAATAGATAATAATAACAGCATTATAATGATTGGTAATATTGCTTGAAATAACGTAGGCTTTCTTTTCATGTGATTCACATACTTTCTAATTTAATTATTCAAACGTCCCTTTTACAATGACAGCACCACGTGACATCATCTGTCTACCTTTCATAAATACTTCTGTAAGTTTAAATGTGTCTTTATCAATAATTAAAATATCTGCGTCATAGTCTTTCGCGATATTTCCTTTATATTCTAGTTCTAAAGCTCTAGATGTGTTTGTTGTCACTAAACATAAAACTTCTTCTAATGAAAGAATATGATGTTGTACGACTCTTTTCACTGTCTCTAAAATTGTATCCGTTGGTGCGACGTCTAAGCCGAGTAGATTACCTTCGTCATCAAATTTTGGTAAGCTCCCATTACCGTCAGTAGATAACGTCAGTTGTGATAGATCTCCATTATTTTCTTTGTAATATTTGACCCATCCAAATGCCTCATCATAATCACATGTAATATCAACAAATGATCCTTTTTTACCGAGAGAAATCGCGTCGTTCATTAGCTCTTTACTTCTATTAATATGTGTTGCATATAATTTTGAAGCGGGTAGTTCGTACTCATCGAGTACCTCATGTAATTGAGATAAATACGCTTTACCAGGTCCAGTATGGAAATGTGTAACACCAACTTTACCACTTATTAATCCGCCAACACGAGAATCTCCAATAATTTTTGCGAGTTCATGCGTACTCGGTTGACCTGATCGTGAATCGGCTATTGCAATTTCAGCAGTACCGATGATTTTATCGATTAAAATAATATCGTCTTTAACGTTCCCTGTAATTGTCGGTGTAGGTACGTCATAATTTCCTGTGTAAATGAAAGTAGTGACACCTTCTTTTTCTAATCCGCGCGCTTTAGCGAGTAGGGATGAAACATGTCTCGTCGTCCCGTCAGTTCCGAGTAGTCCAACGACAGTTGTTAAACCACTTTTTATAAGGTCACTGAGTTGAACTTCAGGTGTACGCTTATGGAAACCACCTTCACCGCCACCACCGAGTAAGTGGATATGTGGGTCAATAAAACCAGGAACGACGTAGTTATTATTAGCCTCGATGACTTTAACAGTAAACATTTTTTGAAGGTCGGTGACGTCTATTTGATCGTCAATTTTTAAAATTTTATGTTGAGTAAATAAAATATCTTTTTTGCCTAATGACTTTGGAGTAAATAAATCTGCGTTTTTAATTAATGTAAACATATTAGCACTCATTTCTAAATATTCTTACTATTTATATAACCATATTAATGAAATTAAAACATGTTCTATTTTTAAGCACTAAATATAAGGTACTTTATGAAGAAACATTATTTAAAGGAACTGTTGATTCAACTTTAGTAAGTCCAAAAGAAATATTTAACCGAGCATTGCTTACTTTATGTACTGCGATAGTATGTGTACATAATCATCCAAGTGGTGACCTATTAACCATAGTATAATAAATAATAGTAGTTAAAGTAGTTTAGGAGGAGATGTGCTCAATCTAGATGATGATAGTGAAGTCGATGATGTAGTGCTTCAATGGTTCAAGAAAAATATAAATGCACAAGTGCTTCCAAATGGTTATTGTAGATTGCCAGTAATATCAGGTGGTTGTCCACATGCGAATGCATGCTTAGATTGCACTCACTTCTGTACCAGTAAGCAATTCTTACCACAGCACGAAGAACAGTTAGAGCGTACAGAAGAGTTATTAACCATAGCAAAGGATAAACAATGGCAAAGACAAATAGAGACTAATAGCCGTGTTAAAGAGCGTTTAGAACAAATCATTGGAAGTTTGACGGGGTTATTATCAATGGATAAACAAGTTAGAAATACAACAGAAATTGTACGTTTGGCGAAGCAGAAATCACAAAAGACAAGGGAAAAGTAGACAAGGCGATTTCTAAATTTTCGATTGAAGGTAAAGCTATTAATTTTAATTCAATAGCAAAGGAAGCCAAAGTTTCTAAATCATGGCTTTATAAAGAACAAGATATTAGGCAAAGAATCGAATCCCTTCGTAAACGTTAAATAACATCAAATATAGTATCAAAATCTGAGAAAAGCTCTCGATCTGAAGGGGTTCTTGTTAAGACTTTAAAAACAAGAGTTAAGGAATTAGAGGAGGAAAATAAAAAATTAAAAAACCAAATTCAGAAATTATATGGAGAATTGTACAATAATGAATAGTTAAAAGTTAATCTATAATTGAATTGTGAAGAAATGTACTTAAACTAACAGGGCAGTTATGTTTAAGATACTTTAAAATTTGGTTAAAATCTCCGAAAGGATTGGTTTCTAACATTAGAAATCAATCCTTTTTAATATTAATTATATATCATTCAAACAATCATTCGACTATTTGTTTATGGTATGATATATTATAATCATCAAACAAATAGTCATTTGAATAAGGAGGATAATTATGACAAAAGATATGTGTGAAGTTACCTGTATTCACGAAGATAAGGTAAACAGGGCTAAAAAAGAGCTTGCTAAACAGAATCCTATGGATGTAGCGAAAGTTTTTAAGACTCTGTCAGATGATACAAGGGTTAAAATTGCTTATGTTTTATCTTTAGAGGGAGAGTTATGTGTTTGTGATGTAGCGAATATCATTGAATCTTCAACGGCTACGGCATCCTATCATTTAAGATTGTTGAAAAATTTAGGTATAGCAACATACCGTAAAGAAGGAAAATTAGTCTATTATTCACTAGATGATGAGCATGTTAAACAGCTTGTAGAAAAAGCTTTCTTGCATCAAAGGGAGGTTGCTAGTATTGGATAGTTCAACAAAAACATTAACAGAAGATAAACAGGTTTACCGTGTGGAGGGTTTCTCGTGTGCGAATTGTGCTGGGAAGTTTGAAAAAAATGTAAAAGAACTACCAGGGGTGCATGATGCTAAAGTCAATTTCGGAGCTTCCAAAATTGATGTCTTTGGCAGTGCAACTGTTGAAGATCTGGAAAAGGCTGGTGCTTTCGAGAATCTTAAAGTGGCACCAGAGAAGACTAGAAGACGGGTCGAACCAGTGGTAACAGAAGATAAAAATGTTTACCGTGTGGAGGGATTTTCTTGCGCAAACTGTGCTGGGAAGTTTGAAAAAAATGTAAAAGAACTACCAGGGGTGCATGATGCTAAAGTCAATTTCGGAGCTTCCAAAATTGATGTATATGGAAATGCATCGGTTGAAGAGCTTGAAAAAGCAGGTGCTTTCGAGAATCTTAAGGTAATTCCTGAAAAACTGGCGAATCCATCGATACAAGCGGTCAAAGAAGACACTAAGGCTCTTAAAGAAGAGAAAATACCGTTTTATAAAAAGCACAGCACATTGCTGTTTGCCACATTAATGATTGCTTTTGGTTACCTTTCTCACTTTGTAAATGGAGAAGATAACCTTGTAACTTCCATGTTATTTGTAAGTTCGATTGTAATTGGCGGATATTCACTATTTAAAGTTGGTTTTCAAAATTTGATACGCTTTGATTTCGACATGAAAACCCTTATGACCGTTGCAGTTATTGGAGCTGCCATCATTGGTGAATGGGCAGAGGCATCCATTGTTGTCATTCTCTTTGCAATCAGTGAAGCACTTGAACGTTTTTCTATGGATAGAGCAAGACAGTCCATTCGTTCATTGATGGATATTGCTCCAAAAGAAGCACTTGTTAGGCGGAATGGTCAGGAAATAATGATCCATGTGGACGATATCGCCGTGGGTGATATTATGATCGTCAAACCAGGGGAGAAAATTGCCATGGATGGGATCATTATAAATGGGGTGTCGGCTGTCAACCAGGCTGCTATAACAGGAGAATCTGTCCCTGTTGCCAAAACGGTAGATGATGAAGTATTTGCAGGTACGCTTAACGAAGAGGGACTACTTGAAGTAAAAATCACCAAATACGTAGAGGATACAACCATCTCCAAGATTATTCATCTGGTTGAGGAAGCACAAGGGGAGCGCGCTCCAGCGCAAGCATTCGTAGATAAATTTGCGAAATATTATACTCCGATCATTATGGTTATTGCGGCGCTCGTTGCAGTCGTTCCACCTTTATTCTTTGGTGGAAGTTGGGATACTTGGGTTTATCAAGGATTAGCGATACTTGTAGTTGGATGTCCGTGTGCATTAGTTATTTCTACTCCAATCTCGATTGTCTCGGCAATTGGAAATGCAGCTAAAAAAGGTGTGTTGATTAAAGGCGGTGTCTATCTAGAGGAATTAGGAGCCATTAAGGCAATCGCATTTGATAAAACAGGAACACTGACAAAAGGTGTACCAGTGGTAACAGATTTTAAAGTGTTAAATGATCAAGTGGAAGAAAAAGAGCTGTTTTCCATTATTACAGCTTTAGAATATCGATCACAACATCCACTTGCTTCAGCAATAATGAAGAAAGCAGAGCAAGATAATATTACTTATTCCGATGTTAGAGTGGAAGACTTCACTTCTATTACAGGTCGGGGCATTCAAGGGAATATAGATGGAACAACCTATTATATTGGCAGTCCAAGGCTTTTTAAAGAATTAAATGTTTCCGATTTTAGCCTTGAGTTTGAAAATAAAGTGAAAGTTTTACAAAACCAAGGGAAAACGGCCATGATTATTGGAACGGACCAAACAATCCTCGGCGTGATTGCTGTAGCAGATGAGGTCCGCGAAACAAGTAAAAATGTGATTCAAAAACTTCATCAGTTAGGAATCAAGCAAACAATTATGCTGACAGGTGATAATCAAGGTACCGCAGAAGCAATCGGTGCTCATGTAGGCGTTTCTGATATTCAGTCCGAATTGATGCCACAGGATAAGTTGGACTATATTAAAAAAATGAAAGCCGAGCATGGTAATGTAGCTATGATTGGCGATGGCGTCAATGATGCTCCTGCACTTGCTGCATCCACTGTTGGCATTGCAATGGGCGGTTCTGGAACAGATACTGCCATCGAGACAGCTGATATTGCATTAATGGGAGATGATTTAAGTAAGCTTCCATTTGCAGTAAGACTTAGCAGGAAAACGCTAAATATCATCAAAGCGAACATCACGTTTGCCATCGGAATTAAGATAATTGCCTTACTATTGGTTATTCCAGGCTGGCTAACCCTTTGGATTGCGATTCTTTCCGATATGGGAGCCACTATTTTGGTAGCATTAAATAGTTTGCGACTGATGAGAGTGAAGGATAAATAGGTACTATATGTGTGTAATTTACGGAAGGACTTTTCATTTTGAAGAAAAGTCCTATCCCTAAAATATTGGAGACGATAAAATGATCGCGACGATACTGACGGCTACTGCGGTATATGTAGCAACAGGAATTGATTATCTCGTCATATTAATTCTTTTGTTTTCGCAAGTAAAAAAGGTCAGGTAAAACATATTTGGATAGGACAATATATAGGGACTGCAATTGTGATAGGAGCAAGTCTTTTAGTTGCACAGGGGATTGTAAATTTAATTCCTCAGCAATGGGTTATCGGACTACTTGGGCTTTTACCACTTTACCTAGGCGTGAAAATATGGATTAAAGGAGAAGAGGATGAAGATGAAAGTAGCATTTTATCCTTATTCTCCTCTGGAAAATTTAATCAGTTATTTTTGACGATGACTTTCATCGTATTGGCTTCCAGTGCGGATGACTTTTCCATTTATATACCGTACTTCACGACCTTAAATATGTCTGAAATCTTTATTGTCACTATTGTCTTTCTTATTATGGTTGGAGTTTTGTGCTATGTCAGTTACCGTCTAGCTTCCTTCGATTTTATATCGGAAACAATTGAGAAATATGAACGTTGGATTGTACCAATTGTATTCATTGGGCTAGGTATTTATATATTGTTTGAAAATGGAACATTCAATGCTCTGATTTCATTTCTTCTTTGAAGTGGCGAATCCAAATCATAAAGTAAAGTATAAAGAGGTTATCCTATTGATTGGGATAACCTTTTTATATTTAACTAATTATCATTTACGTTAAACACATGTACTTAAAGTAAGAACATTGATTTAAACCATTTTTTTCATAATTTACTATTGATAAGATACAAACCCATCAAGAGAAGATATTGAAGTAAAAGGAGAAGTATTCAAGACATATGAAGCATTAGAGATCGCAGTACATGAATATATTAGATACTATAATAAAGATAGAATTAAGCTAAAATTAAAAGGCATGTCTCCTGAAGAATTCAGGAAACATACCTTACAATCTGCTTAATTCCAAAAGTCCAACTTTTGGGTAGCACATCATAGCATACTGTTGTAAAAAGTTATTATTTAAATTTTAAAACAAGATCAAGTAATGACTCGTCTTCGCGAGACTGAACTTTCACTTCGTTTTCGTCTGGATCTACTGGACCATATGCAACTACTGCTTTAGTAGATTCATTTGTTTGAAGTGTTGTTGTAGAGTCGTTGACAAGTGCGTGATATTCACTATCTTCTGGAATATCTAATGTTAAGTTATCCGTTGCAATCATCCCAGTTTCTGAGAACTGACGTACCGCAAGGTCTAAAGCAAATGCTTCGTTTCCTGCAGTAGGGATTGATGACTTGTTTGTGAATTCATATTCGATGACGACAGCTTTCTTAGCTGTAGCATTTTCATCTGCTTTTTTTTCTTCATCTGATGGTTCGATATCGATAGTATCGATACGTGTAATTACGTATTTACCATACTCGCCATCATATTCAATCGCTTCGTTTAAGTCGTTTTCGCTTACGTCAACGTCTTTAACTACTGATTCGTTTGATTCTGTCGTTGCAGTTTCTTCTGTACCATTCTCTTTTTCGCTTGTTTTGTTATCATCAGTGTTACAAGCAGTAAGTAGTAATGTAGAAGCTGCACCTGCAACTAAAAAGTGTTTAAAACTCATTATTATGCCCTCCAAATTGTGTGAATAGTTTAAGTATATATGAGAACAAATTAAATTTATAGCTATTTTCAGTAAATGGTTAATGTATAAATAAACCGTATAATAATACGCCTATTGACAGTAATAAACCGTAAATCGTGTTGAATTTGCCCATCGCAGCCATCGCTGGAATGAGCTCTACTGGTGAATCTCCGTCTCTTAAAAGCTGCATTGTTTTTTTATACAATTTAAATGAAAGTAACGGTAAAAGTAAAAATAATGATGGCCATAAATTTGTAAAAGCCATAATAATTGCGAATGCAAAACATAGTATTAGTAAAAAGTTAACGACTTGAGTAGCCGTATCTTTACCTACGAGAATGACGAATGTACGTCGTCCACTTTGTGCATCTTTTACGCGATCACGAATGTTGTTAAACATATTTAACAAGCCGATTGTAATCATAATTGGTAAAGATAATACGAATGGAAACATATGTAATTCTTGTAAATGGATGTAAAACGTAATAAGAATAATGACTGGTCCCATAAATATTCCTGAGAATATTTCACCAAAAGGTGTCCATGATATTGGAACAGGACCACCTGTATATAAGTATCCGACAGCCATCGATATACCACCAATGACGAGTAACCACCAAGAAGTTTCGTATGCAATGTATAATCCAATAAGAGCTGCAATAAAGTAAAATGTAAGTGCGAAAGTTAACACACGTCTCGGTGTAATACCATTTCGTACGATGGCACCGGCGATTCCAACAGAATCTGCACTATCGAGTCCACGTTTAAAATCGTAGTACTCGTTAAACATATTTGTTGCGGATTGAATTAAAATTGTCGCAGTTAACATTAAGAAAAACATTAAAAAGTTTACATTTCCAAATGGAAGTACTGCCGCTGTCCCAACAAACACAGGGACAAATCCCGCGGTCAATGTATGGGGACGTGTTAAACTAATATATTTTTTGTATCCGGTAAGAACATCTGCATGTTGCATTTTAAATCTCCTTTTAAAGATAACTGTACAACATTCTATCATACTTTATGGCGAACTATGTACACAGTTTTTTGGAAAGATGATAAAATATAAAGTAATTATATTAAAGGAATGTGAGTATAATGCATATTGAGTCCTCGCAATCACTTATTGATGAGATTGGTATAGATTCAAACACATCATATTTGGCATTACATTTTAGTACGAAAGATTTCGATATAACGCCGTCCAAAATCTTTATGCACTTTAATCATAATAAAGGCGAAAGATACTGGTTTAAATCACGTGAAGCGGATATTAACGTAATAGGTGTTGACTATATCGATTCAATTAATCGTAAACAATTTAATGCGGACATTTTAAACACTCAAAAAAATGGCCTATTTAATAATATTCAACATGTTAAATTAAATGATGGATTAGTCGGGGATATCCACTTATTTGGTGGCACACGTTTTGACGATAAAAAAACGACTGATGAATGGATCGATTTTAAAATGGTCGAGTTTATCCTTGCATCATGGCAATTTGATTTACACAATCAGGAAGCGTTTCTTATTTTAAAGAAAGAAGACCTTCAAACAGAAAATTTAGCTGAATTAATCGTGAATACGTTGCGTGGAATCGAAGTGGCAGAGCCTCGCTTCAGATTTCCAGAAATATCGAGCCATCATGAAATTTATCCAAAAGCTTGGAAAGCACTTGTTGACAATACAGTGGACATTTTAGATGATGACTTTGAAAAAGTCGTTTTATCGAGAGAATTACTTATTCGATTTGAAAATGAAATTGATCCAAATTTTTTAATTAACCGTTTAAAAGTAGAGTCAGATACTTTCAAGATATTTTATGAACGTGGGACGTCGACGTTCGTTTCTAAAACACCAGAGAAGCTATTTTACTTAAAAGATGAAAAACTCTCGACGCACGCAATCGCTGGATCGATTCGTAGAGAAGATGACGACACGGTAAACGAACAAAATAAAAAAGATTTCTTAAACGATGAAAAAAACCACTTTGAACATATCGTCGTCAGGGATTCAATCGTCGAAGATTTAAAAACTTATACAAGTTCAGTTTATTATGACGATACGCGTATATTAGAAAATAAATTTATTTATCATTTATATACACCAATCGAAGCGACACTTAATAAGGAAAGCAACTTGTTCGACGTCTTACACGCCTTGCATCCAACGCCTGCTGTCGGAGGGTTACCAAAGGATCGTGCGTTAGAATATATAAAGGAAAAAGAATACTTTACGCGTGGATTATACGCAGCACCTATTGGCGTCATTTCAAAGTCTAACGAAGCTGAGTTTGCAGTAGCACTGCGTTCGATGCGCATTACAGGTAAAAGTGCGACGCTTTATGCTGGTGCTGGAATTGTGAAAGGATCTACAGGAGAATCTGAATACGAAGAGACTAGAACGAAATTTAGACCGATGTTAGATGTATTGGAGGCGCTAGAATGACTCATCAAGAAGCCTTAACTGAACAAATTTTTACGTTAGTCGACGCGTTATATAGTAAAGGGATGACAGAAATTGTCATTAGTCCAGGATCTCGTTCGACACCAATTGCGATCGCATGTGAATGTCATCCACACATTAAAACATATATCCACCCAGACGAACGTGGTGCATGTTTTTTTGCGCTCGGGTTAAGTAAAGCATCAAAACAACCAGTCGGCATACTATGTACTTCTGGAACAGCAGCAGCAAACTACGTACCGAGTGTGTCTGAAGCGGGGTTAATGCACATTCCGTTAGTCGTTTTAACGTCAGACCGCCCACATGAATTAAGAGATGTCGGCGCACCACAAGCGATTAAACAAACGAATATGTTTTCGAACTATGTAAAATTTGAAACAGAACTTCCGATTGCTGACGAAAGTGAATATAATATGTCTCACGTTGAAGATCGTGTACTTCAAGCGAGTCAGTATTTTGACGGGATTTTAAAAGGTCCTGTACACATTAATATTCCGGTTCGTGAACCGTTAATGCCAAATATAAATCGAACAGATTTCTTTTTTAGAGAACAACTCATTCAAGAATCTATTACTGTAGAATCGAATATAGAGCCGTTACTAGGAAATGGATTAGTCATTATTGGTGAAACGGACTGTAGTTTAGAAAAGATTGACTTTGAAAAGTATAAGCAACTCACGTTTATAATGGACCCAAGAGTCAGTGAGCGCACGAAGTTATCACGTGTTGTTACAACACATGACTTAATATTTATGAATTTAACAGATGAACAACGTAATGAATTAGAATCACAGTTTGATTTTATATTACGTATCGGTGAAGCGGTGACGTCCAAATCGACAAATCAATTTTTAAAACAGACGTCTTTAAAACAAATATTAATAAGTGAGTTTATCGATGTTAAAACATTTCCGAAAACTCCAGACGTCACTTATGTTGGTGACGTTAAACAAACGTTAGATGCGTTACTCATTGAATCGGATCATTCAGTGGATGTACTATACGAAGTCGATAGAGATATTAAGCAGTTGATCAATGATGAAATTGAAAACTATGACGACGAAGGACGCTATATGTATGAAATTATTAAAAGAACTAATAATGATCGAACGTTATTCGTCTCAAGTAGTATGCCGATTCGTGACTTTGAACGGTATGATGTATTTAATCGATTAAATATATTAGCAAATCGCGGAGCAAACGGTATAGATGGTGTTGTCTCAACGGCATTTGGTGTTGGAACGAAGATGCCGATGACGTTAATTATCGGAGACGTGTCATTAAACCACGATATTAATGGTCTTGTCATGTCGAAGCTTGAAGAGATAGACGGCACAGTCATTTGTTTTAATAATAATGGCGGTAATATTTTTAGTTATTTACCTCAAAAAGAGCACGACATACACTTCGAGAGATTGTTTGGAACACCGCTTGATTTAGACTTTTCACATGCAGCGAAATTATATGGATTTAATTATCATTTAATTAAATCCGTAGATGATTTAACAGAGGAAATTTTAAATCAAAAAGGTCGTAACTTCATTGAAATTAAAACAGACCGTGAAGATAACGTAAAGCAGCATAATGATTTAAAACAAAAGGTAAAGGCACTCGTTCAACATGTTAAATTTTAATTATGAATTTAATGATCATGGTCACGACGAAACGCTAATCATTTTACACGGTTTTTTATCAGATTTACGTTCTATGAGAAAACTTGCTAAAGCATTTACTGATGTGAACACTTTACTTATAGACTTACCTGGCTTTGGGAAAACGAAAAGTGTCGGTATTGATTATGATATGAATCATATTGCTAAAAGTATTGTTCAGCTTATCGATACATTACATTTAAAACATGTTCATGTGTACGGATACTCGATGGGCGGGCGTGTTGCAGTGTCACTACTTGCAAATTATAGTGAACGATTTTCTAAATTTATATTAGAATCCACGTCGCCAGGAATGAGTAAAGTAGACCGACGACATGCGCGTATTAAAATCGACGAATCACGTAGAGAGCGACTTGAAACAGATTTTAAAGCGTTTATAGATGAATGGGAAGAGTTACCGTTATTTCAAAGTCAAAAACTGTTAGATGAAAAATCTTTTTTATTGCAACGAGAAGAAAGACTGAGTCAAAATAATATTGAAGCAGCAGATAGTCTACGTAAATACGGAACAGGTATTCAGCCACATTATTGGGACGATTTAAATAAAGATAACGACGTTTTAATTATCGCCGGTGAAAAAGATGAAAAGTTTGTTAAAATTGGAGATAATATGAATAAGCAACTTAAAAATAGTCGCTTACATATATTTAAAGGGTGTGGCCATAACGTCCACCTTGAAAATAAAGAGACATTCGTAAAACTATGCCACGAATTTTTATCGGAGGGAAAACAATGACACGTGAGTGGAAAACATTAAAGGAATATAAAGAAATTAAGTACGAATTTTATAACGGTATCGCTAAAATTACAATCAACCGACCGGAAGTGCGTAACGCATTCACACCGTTAACTGTTTCAGAAATGATCGACGCGATGAGTCGCGCGCGAGATGACGAGAACGTTTCTGTGATTGTTTTAACTGGTGAAGGTGACTTAGCGTTTTGTTCAGGTGGAGACCAAAAAGTACGCGGGCACGGTGGATACGTTGGAGACGACCAAATCCCACGTTTAAACGTATTAGACTTACAACGTTTAATTCGTGTAACGCCTAAACCAGTTGTCGCAATGGTTGCTGGATATGCAATTGGTGGTGGACACGTACTTCACGTTGTGTGTGATTTAACAATTGCTGCGGATAACGCAAGATTTGGACAAACAGGACCAAAAGTAGGTTCATTTGATGCTGGTTACGGTTCAGGTTATTTAGCACGTATTGTAGGACATAAAAAAGCACGTGAAATTTGGTTCTTATGCCGTCAATATGACGCACAAGAAGCGTTAGACATGGGCTTAGTAAACACGGTTGTACCACTAGAAGATTTAGAAGACGAAACAGTGAAATGGTGTGAAGAGATGATGCAACATTCACCAACAGCACTTCGTTTCTTAAAAGCAGCGATGAACGCTGATACTGATGGACTCGCTGGGCTTCAACAATTCGCTGGTGACGCAACGCTTCTTTACTACACGACAGATGAAGCAAAAGAAGGTCGCGATGCGTTTAAAGAAAAACGTTCACCAGACTTTGATCAATTCCCTAAATTCCCATAAATTTATGAATAAAAAATCTCAAGTTCAATTGAACTTGAGATTATTTTTTATGGATTGTTTGAAGAACTCGAATAATATTTAATAATATCGAGTCATATTTTTTATACACTAAATATCGTGTCTCCCAATGTGGTTTAAATTTAGATTTATAATGACGTAACCCACTGAAACTATAGTAGTCTCCGAGTTTTTCATAAGCGATTGCTGCAAATTTTTCTCGTAAGTAACCGTATTTATTTAATCCGACGTTAGATAATGTCGCCATCCCCATATTAAAGTATTTATAGCCATGATTTTGTGCGTATAGTAGCATGTTAATGTATAAAACGTCCATCATTGGTAAGTCGACATTTGGGCTCCAACGAATTAAATCGACGGATAGTCGTTCGTCATCGACAGGCATGAAAGTGCAAAATCCGACGACGTTATAGATTTCGTCACGCACTAAACCGACTGGTGCAGCCATTACATAGTCTTTTTCAAATTGACCGACAGAAAATGACAACTCATTTTTTACACCGAGCCAATGATTACTCACACGTAAACATGCGTTGTAATCTTTTTCAGATAACGTGTCTACGACTTCAAAAGAGTATCCCTCTTTTTCAAATTTATTCATCGTCGCACGGAATGCGCGCTGCTTTTTACCACTTAAAGTAAAATTATCTAACGGGATTACAGCTTCCTCACCAAGCTTAAAGAACACATTACCGAAATTATGATAGAGCGGCAAATATTTTTCCTGTGCCTGATAAAATACGATGCGCAATCCGAGTGGTTGATACGTGTCGTAAAACTCCATTAATAAGTCTTCAAAAGAATCCTCGTTTCCAACAGGATCTCCGAGAACAACTGCACGGTCTTTCGTGATACTAAACATAATAAAGGCGTTCTTAGTTTCATTACTAAATATATATTTATCATCGCTAAATGCGAGGTGGCTTAAATAGTTTCCACCATATGTGTTTAAAATCTCACGAACATCATTTTTATCAATACATTGACCGAGTAATTGACCGAGTTCACGTTTAATACGAGATTTTAAAATTGCGGATAAAAGAATCGCTAATCCAACGAGCACAACGGTCATTAAAGTTATAGATTCAACGAGTGTTATACTTTTAAATGATTCTTTAAGAGATATGCGTGAAATAAAATACGTATATACTGAACCTGACACGAACATCATAAATAATAATCCATATCGCTTTGGTTCTAGTGGATATATGATGTAACGGCAGTTTTTCATCTGGTTAAATAGCATGACGATAATTGTGACAAGCCATATAACACTGACGACAGTTCCGTAAGTAAACAGCACACCGACACATAGCATTGCTGCACCGATTAGGGCCATCAACATACCACGTAACGACTGTTTAAACACTCCGTATGAAAATATAACAAGCAACATTGCACCGGTGATTACTACTGTATACATGATGAATGACACTGACGAATGGTCAAATGATATATTGTATAAGATAATGACACTACCTGTTAAATGTACGAACGCTGTGATGAGTAAAATAATCGCTGTCACTGCGCTTGGTATATGTTTAACGTATGACTGTATTAAATGTGTCGTATAAGAATCGTTGTCTTTAATATATGTACTCATAATCGTCGGTAAATTACTCATAATGAGTGTTAACGCGATCATAAACGGTACGATGTAATAGACAAATCGATAGATTAATAATGCAAGTAATATTTTTTCGCTCGGAATACCGTGTGAACTTAAAAGTGAAATAAATGCTAAATCAAATGCACCTAATCCACCCGGAATCATACTGAGTAATCCGATAATCGATGAAATCGTAAATACCGCAAAGAATAAACTAAATGACATATCAGCATCCAGTAATTTAAAGATAATCAGTAAAATTCCACTTGCTAAAATCCAATCAATTGTAGAGATAGAAACGACTTTAATACCAAATAGTCGATCTGTTCCGATCGGTTTCAATATCGTGAATAAAATAAAAACAATAACAAAAAGAGCCATCGCATACATTAATAGTTGAGCACCTTTGTACTCTAAACTATAGTGAGAAATATCAATCATTTTTGTAATGACACAAATACTAAAAATACCGAGTCCACTCACAAATGATAATAAAACGAGTGATATGTATTTAATTAGATTTTTATTTTCAGTTTTCGGTTGATACATCATAATACGAATACCGTTGCCGATTAACGACCCAAATCCGATTAAGTTATTGAGTGCATTAACGATAAAGCTAATAATAATAACAGTGCGAACGGGTAAATCTATGTGTGCTGCACGTCGTAATAGTAAATCATATAGAGATAAAGAAAAAATTGCTAAAATCCCAATAAGTGCAATACCTGTAAAGCTTAACGTATCTAGATTTTGAAATTCTTTAATCGTTTCTTTAAAGTTAATTGTTCGAATTTCTTTAAATAGTAAATTCGTAACGATTAAAATGATCGCAAATATTAACACGTACTTAAATTTTGGCCAGACGTGTTTTAATGTTTTATTCATGTAGACTGACCTCCCTGTATACAACGTCGTTTTCACCGTTTACATATCCTTTATAAAATTTCGATTTACGTATTTTAAAAATCTGACGTTTACTTGGCCATAATGCTGGTAAATGTAAAAATTTAAACTGAAATAATATAGGATCGATATAGTAATAGTGTTGTTCATCGTATCCGATTAAAAGGATCGCATGTATATTTGATACCGTTCTAAAAGATCCTGTTGATAACTGAAACGTCTTATACTTTGGACGTTTAAAATTATTCGTTGGAAGCATAATAATCGGTTGCTTCGTATCGAGTACGTCTTCAAGCTCTTTCATCGTCATTGTAGAATGTACAACAATTTTGTCATCAAAAGATTTTAAAAATTGACCGAGCGGTCTTGGGAAAATCGTTTGATGTACGTTAAAATATAAAAAGCTCGGATGCCCCACATATCCAATTCTTGGATCATCCGCATGTTTTGGCATTAGCTCAGCAAGTTTTTTTGGTGAATAGTTGATGCCGTTATACTCTAAAAGCATCGATGCAACTGTTGACTCACACCCCATAATCATTGGGAAAGGGAGAAGTTGCGTTTTCGGTTGAACATTTAATATCATAGGCTTCACTCTTTAGTTTTTATTAATTATATATTACATGATATGAAAGACTACGAGAAACATTTTTAAAATTAAAAAAATAGGGTATATAATAAGTAAAATTTAAAAGGGGAGTTTTTTCATGACACATTTACAAAACCCAAGAACAAAATTTGAATATAATGATTTTCCAGATCAAAATCAAAAAGGACCTGCGTTACAAACTGAAATGACACCAGTTCCTGATACTGGTGAAGAAACGTATACAGGACATGGTCGTATGAAAGGGTTAAAAACACTCATTACTGGAGGAGATTCAGGTATTGGACGTGCGGCAGCAATCGCATATGCTAAAGAAGGTGCAGACGTTGCCATTCAATATCTTCCAGGTGAAGAAAAAGATGCTAAAGAAGTTGAGGATTTCATTAACAATTTAGGTCAAAAAGCTGTGACTTTAAAAGCAGATTTTCGTAATGACGGAGAAGCGGCAAAAGTAGTAGAAGATGCTGTAGAAGCCCTTGGTGGATTAGACGTTTTAGTTTTAAACTCAGCAGAGCAATTCGCTCAAGAGAAATTAGAAGATTTATCAATAGAACAAGTAAAAAACACATTTCAAGTGAACGTTATTAGTATGTTTGAAGCAATTAAACAAGCTGAAAAACATCTAAAACCTGGTGCATCTATTATTTTAACGACATCTGTTGAGTCATTTAATCCATCTAAACAATTATTGGATTATGCAGCGACAAAAGGTGCCATTTCAAACTTAGTCGTAAACTTCGCTCAGTACTTTAGTGAAAAAGGAATTCGCGTAAACGGAGTCGCTCCAGGTCCAATCTGGACACCACTTCAATTAGACGGTGGGCAACTTGAAGGTAAAATACCAACATTTGGACAAGGGTCACAACTTGGTAGAGCAGGTCAACCAGTAGAGCTCTCATCAGTATATGTATTATTAGGCAGTGAAGAAAGTAGCTACACGACAGGACAAATTTATGGTATAACTGGTGGGTACAATATTACGTTATAATAATTAGTATTTTAACTGTGTTTGAGAGGAATTGAACGATAGATGAAAGAGAATTTTTGGAACGATCTTCCGAAACCATTTTTTGTGCTTGCACCGATGGAGGATGTGACGGACGTAATCTTTAGACATGTCGTTGGAGAAGCGGCTCGTCCAGACGTTTATTTTACAGAGTTTACGAACTCTGAAAGTTACTGTCACCCTGAAGGTAATAAAAGTGTGCGTGGTCGTTTAACATTTACTGAAGATGAACAACCAATGGTTGCACACATTTGGGGTGATAAACCGGAGTTCTTCCGTGAGATGAGTATCGGTATGGCTAAAGCAGGATTTAAAGGGATCGATTTAAATATGGGATGTCCAGTCCCGAATGTCGCTGGTGACGGCAAGGGAAGTGGTCTAATCTTACGACCAGACGTTGCAGCTGATTTAATAGAAGCAGCAAAAGCTGGGGGACTTCCAGTAAGTGTAAAAACGAGACTTGGGTACACGTCAATAGACGAATGGAAACAGTGGCTAACTCATATTTTAAAACAAGATATTGCGAACTTATCTATCCATTTACGTACACGTAAAGAGATGAGTAAAGTTGACGCACATTGGGAGCTAATTCCAGAAATTAAACAATTACGAGACGAAATCGCACCGAATACGTTACTCACAATAAACGGAGATATCCCTGACCGTAATACAGGTTTAGAACTCGTTGAAAAATATGGAGTAGATGGTGTGATGATTGGTCGCGGAATTTTCCATAATCCATTTGCTTTTGAAAAAGAACCGAAAGAACATTCAAGCGACGAATTACTCGAACTACTCTATTTGCACTTAAATCTACATGACAAATACTCAAAAGAACTCGAAGAACGTCCGTTTCAAGCGTTACACAGATTCTTTAAAATATATGTCAAAGGCTTTAGAGGAGCGAGTCAGTTAAGACACGCATTAATAAGCACTAAAAATACAGATGAAGTACGAGAAATGCTTAAACAATTTAAAGCACAACAAGTGAATGAATAATATAAATACCGTCCTAGTATAAGGACGGTGTTTTTTTGATAGAAATCACAATATATTACCCCAAAGTTTGTAAATTGTATATAATAGATTTAAGAGGGTAAAATATCAATATTGATTAATGTTTACTTATTAAATATACATAAAGAGAAGGTGATTTATGAAATCCCTAGATGTAGTCGTACTGTTTTTAATCATCATATATGTATTTCTCAATAGTTTTACTTCTATTATGCCAAATGATCCAGTATTTCAAAAAATAATGGCAGGACTAGTCATTCTCGGTGCGTTGTTAATCATTTTTAAAACCTTAAAAAGGGAAATAAAGCATTATGTTTACGCAAATGAATTTTACGTTAAATAGCTTTTATTAATTTTACATAAAAACGATTTGTATAAAGAGGGTGTCCATTTCGTTTACGCAAAAGGCTTAATTGTCAACGAAATGAATGGTGCTTTAATGCAAAAGGGATTTGTATAAAATTAAATTATTTAATTTGATGCAAATTAATATAACGACATTATTTTGATAAGAAAATCAACTTTATTATAAAGAGATGATTAATTATTTTTTAGAGGAGATGTTTTTATGAATGCAGGGGTAAATACGTCGGAAGCTGTAACAAGCGGTGGATTTTCACAGTGGTTTATCATTGTTTTAGTAATAATTAATATTGTGATAAGTCTTTATCAATTTAGGGAAATGTCAAAAATTAGAAAACGTGAAATCGAAGATACTAATATACGTCATAAAGAGATGCTAGAACAACAAAGACAACAATTCGCTGAACAATTAAAGCAATTGAATGAACAACATACAAGAGAGTTAGAAGTGAAGGTTATTGTTGAGTCTCAAAAAGAGAGAATTGAGGATATCAGACAGTTAACTAGTGACTACTTATTAAAAGTCAGTGAACTAAAGAAGGTTGTATACAATAATTTACTTCATCGAATTCGAGATGAGGAGGGTTATAAAAACAACTTACAATCAATAAGTGAAAATTATTTTGAGTTGACTTATCCAGCACTGGAAGCGAAAAATTTACTTGAATTCAGACTGTCAGAAATTGAAAATACAGATCATCTAATAAAATATACAAATGATTTGTATCATAAAACCAAAATGACACCGATTAAAATATATGAATGTGACACTTTTAGTCCACCTAATGGTCAGTTTCCTTTGGAATACACGGGTGAATTTACACGTAAAAAATATGATGAAGAACAAAATGATGCGAGGCAAAAGTTATTTGATGAATCAGCTAAATATCTTAAAAATCAGTGGACTAGTCTATACAACAAAATTGATAAAGTAAGTGATTTTTAAACATATAAATTAAGAAACTAAAAAATTCCACTTAAGCTACTAAACTTAAGTGGAATTTCTATTTTATTCTTCACTTGCACGCACTGCGTTATGATGGACGTCAGTGACGTCGTCATCATCATCGAGCGCGTCGAGTATGTTTTCTAAAATTTCATAGTCTTCATCGCTTAATGCGATTGTATTCATCGGAATCATCGTTAATTCACTTTGTGCTAACGTGTATCCTTTTTCTTCTAAATGGTCTCTCACTTGTGCGAAGTCTGCTTGTTCAGTGAAGATTTCAAATACTTCATCGCTCGTTTCTAACTCTTCAGCACCTGCTTCAAGCACTTCTAATAACATTGTTTCTTCATCGTCTTCTGTCGTACTACGTTCGATTACAATATAACCTTTGCGTTCGAACATATAACTTACAGAACCAGCTTCTCCAATGTTTCCACCGTTTTTATTGTATGCGATACGTACGTTTGTGTTTGTTCGGTTACGGTTATCTGTTAATGCTTCTGCTAAAATACCGACACCACTTGGGCCGTATCCTTCATACATTACTGGATCGTAGTTTTCACCAGAGCCAGATGATGTTGCTTTGTCGATTGCACGTGTAATGTTGTCTTTAGGCATATTTTCTGAACGTGCACGGTCCATCGCTAAACGTAGTGCTGGATTCGTATCTGGATCTCCGCCACCTTGTTTTGCTGCCATATAAATTTCACGCGATAACTTTTGGAAGATTTTACCGCGTTTTTTATCTTGGGCACCTTTACGTTGTTTAATGTTATTCCATTTTGAATGGCCTGCCATAATTTCGTCTCCCTCGTTGTTTTCTTAATTATAATTTATCATTTTTTCTAATGATTGTCTAAATGATACGAGTCACTTTAAAGATTTGATATAATAGGATAGTTAAAGGAGTGTTTACATTGAATCACTGGCTTCACCGTAATTCAAAAAATTATCCGGAAAAGATCGCGGTCATTTACGAAGACTTACACTTAACTTATAAACAATTACAAGATAAAGTACACGATCTCTCTCAAAGAATTCCTAACATTAAAAGAGTTGGGTTATTTATAGATAACAGTGTAGATAGTGCGATTTTAATACATAGTTTAATTGAGCGTCATATCGAAATCGTCATGGTGAACACACGTCTTTCATCTGAAGAAATTAACAATCAACTAATGGACGTTAATGTCGATACAATTTTTTCAACGATTGACTCAGACGTTTTAAATAAAGTGAACGTAAACGTCATCTACTATAGAGAAATCATACAGCACGATAAAGCATCATATGAAGAGGTTGAAGCAAATGATGATGATATCTTATCAATCATGTTTACGAGTGGGACGACAGGACGACCGAAAGCCGTGATTCAAACGTATTTAAACCATTATGCGTCTCATATAAATGCGATGAATGGGTTAAATTATGATGAGAATAGTACATGGCTCATGGTCAATCCGATATTTCACATCTCGGGCTTTTCGATATTAATGCGTGCAGTAATTTCAGGGTGTACGTTAATTATCCATAATAGATTCGATTCTAAACACGTTTTAAATGATATTGAACGCTATAAAGTGACACATACGTCATTTGTACCGATTATGTTATCTCGGATTATGAACGACAAAATGATTCATAGCACGGATTTATCTCGCTTAAAAGCGATTTTAATGGGTGGAGCAAATACGACACCTAAATTACTAAACGAGGCACTTCAATTTAAATTACCGGTATTTAATAGTTTTGGTATGACAGAAACGTGTTCTCAAATTGTTATTGTATCCTATGATGATGACAATATATTAACGGGTACGGTAGGTAAAACCAATGAAAATATCCGTGTCAATGAGAATAATGAGTTGCTCGTTAAAGGTGAAAATGTCACGAGTGGATATTTAAATGCTGAAATGATTACAGAAGATGGCTTTTTTAATACTGGAGATATCGCCGAAGTTAAAGGTGGATATTTATATATATTAGATCGTAGAGATGATTTAATTATTAGTGGTGGAGAAAATATTTATCCAAAAGAAATCGAAGATATCGTCTTACAATATACAGATTTAAAAACGTGTGTTGTTGTTAAAAAAGAAGATGAAGAGTGGGGACAAGTTCCTGTTTTACTCATTGAGGAAAATATTGATGAGAGAGCACTCATCAATTTATTTAACACACATTTAGCACGTTATAAGCATCCAAAAGAAATTATAGTCGTTAAAGAAATAAAATATACGCCATCTGGTAAAATTTCTAGAAAATTAAACCGAGAGGCGTATATCACAACATCTACTTCTTCTTTTTAGGAGGGACAGGGTCAAATCCACCTTTATGAAGCGGATGACATTTTAAAATACGGCGAATAGCTAAATAACTCCCTTTAGATGCACCGTGTTCTTCTACCGCTTCAATCGCATATTGAGAACACGTCGGGTAAAATCGGCATGATGGGGGAGACATCGGCGAAATATATCGTTGGTAAAAACGAATCATTCGTAAAATTATTTTTTTCATATGCACCATCTTTTCTTATTAAATTTAATATAACAGAATAGAAACTTTAATTTCAATTGAGGTGAGCTGATGAAGCAGTTTATAGATGACAATGGTAATTTAGTAGAGTTGTTTTTTGATGAATCAATTGAAGCGACACACTGTCTTGCGATTCCAATTTTTAATAATAAATATGTTTTTACTCGACATAAAACGCGTGGCATTGAATTCCCAGGAGGAAAAGTAGAAGCGGGTGAAACGATTATAGAAGCGTTAAAACGAGAAGTATTTGAAGAGACTGGGGGAGTCGTTAAAACTGTCGAGTACCTCGGAACGTATAAAGTACATGAGACACATTCGTTTTATAAAGCGGTCTATCACGTAGAGTTATCTGATATAGAAGAAAAAAACGACTATTTAGAAACGAAAGGTCCGATATTGTTTCACTCCGTTGAAGAAATAAAAGAAACTGATAAAAGTCGATTACTTAAAGATGATTGTATTTTATATTTATATCGTAAAGTTAATAGTAGGGAGTGTAATTATGAATAATATCTTAATCCATGGTTTAGGACAAAATGAAAAAAGCTGGACAAAGGTCATAAATTAATAGAAAAACGCACATTGATTATTTAATCAATGTGCGTTTAATCTTATAAAAAGAGATTAAAATCCGCCTTTTTCAGCGATTTCTTTTACATCATCACCGAATTTTTTGAAGTTTTCTTTAAATGAGTCAATCAGTTGACCAGCTACTTTGTCGTAAGCATCTTTATCTGCCCATGTTTTTCTAGGGTTTAATACGTCGCTAGGAACGCCTTCGATTTCAGTTGGAATTTGTAAACCGAACGTTTCATCAGTAACAAACTCATGGTTTTTAAGTTCACCTTCAACAGCGTCTGAAACCATTTTACGAGTGTATTTTAAGTTCATACGTTCACCAACACCGTATTCTCCACCAGTCCAACCAGTGTTTACAAGATAAACTGAAACGTCGTGTTCATCGATTAATTCACCGAGTCTATCTGCATATACTGATGCATGTAATGGTAAGAATGGTGCACCGAAGCACGTTGAGAATACTGGTTCAGGAGATGTTACTCCGCGTTCAGTTCCTGCGAGTTTCGATGTGAATCCACTTAAGAAGTGGTACATTGCTTGTTCTTTTGTTAATTTCGCAATTGGAGGGAGTACTCCGAAAGCGTCAGCTGTTAAGAATACGATCGTCTTCGCGTGACCAGCTTTTGATGGTAATACCGCATTGTCGATGTGTTTAATTGGGTACGCTGCACGTGTATTTTCAGTTAGAGAATTATCATCGTAGTCTGGATCTCTTTCATCGTCTAAAATAACGTTCTCTAATACACTTCCGAATCTAATTGCGCGGTAAATTTCAGGTTCTTTCTCTTCAGATAAGTTAATTGCTTTTGCGTAACAACCGCCTTCGATGTTAAATACACCGTGTTCGTTCCAACCGTGCTCATCGTCACCGATTAAACCACGTTCTGGATCTGCTGAAAGTGTTGTTTTACCTGTACCAGATAATCCGAAGAATAAAGCAACGTCATCATTTTCACCGACGTTTGCTGAACAGTGCATGCTTAAAATACCTTTTTGAGGAAGTAGGTAGTTCATTACAGAGAAGATAGATTTTTTCATCTCTCCAGCGTATTCAGTTCCACCGATTAAAACGATTTGTTTTTCAAAGTTAACTAAAATAAATGTCTCAGAGTTCGTACCATCTACAGATGGGTCTGCTTTAAATGATGGTGCAGAAACAATTGTAAAGTCAGGTGTAATGTTTAAACCTTCTTCTTTTGTTTCTGGATCGATAAATAAAGCTTTTACGAATAAATTATGCCATGCGAATTCGTTTACGACACGAATGTTTAAACGTGAATCCGTATCTGCACCTGCATATCCGTTAAATACGTATAATTCATCTTTACTATCTAAGTGATCTAATACTTTGTCGAGTAGTGCATCAAACACTTCACCACTAATTGGTTGGTTTACTTCTCCCCAATCTACAGTGTCTCTTGTCACATCGTCTTCAACGATGAAGCGGTCTTTAGGGCTACGACCTGTATATTTACCAGTAGTTGCAGTGAATGCACCGTTCGATGCAATTTTACCTTCTTTTCTTCTAGATGCGGCTTCTACAAGCTCTGCACGTGATAATTGATTGTTTGTTGAATCTTTTTGTACAAGTGCTTCGATTCTTTTCACAGAGTTTGACATTATATAAATTTCCTCCAAATTTTGTTTATCATCTAATATTTTAATACAAGATACTAAAAGATTCCACCGAATCGCGATATGTTTTAAAAGTACTTGATAATTTCATTGATGTTGTGTATTCTAGTAAACAAGTTATCTCTTATCAAGAGTCGGTGGAGGGAATACCCCCTGTGAAGCCCAGCAACCCCTTCTAACGTAGAAGAATGGTGCTAAAGGTTGCAGAAATAATGATTTCTGAACGATAAGAGAAAAGGGTGGCCTTTTCTCTATGTGTGAGAAAAGGCTTTTTTTTATCGAAAGAGATAGCTAATATATTTTAAGGAGAAAATATAATGGAACGTAGATTATTTACGTCAGAGTCTGTAACAGAAGGTCATCCAGATAAAGTTGCAGACCAAATTTCAGATGCGATTTTAGACGAGATTATTAAAGACGATAAAGATGCACGTGTTGCATGTGAGACTGTTGTAAACACTGGTCTTGCAATGATCGTTGGAGAAATTTCAACGTCTACGTACGTCGACATTCCTAAAATCGTTAGAAACACGGTACAAGAAATTGGTTATACGAATGCTGAATACGGATATGATTATAAAACGATGTCTGTATTAACAGGAATTGATGAGCAGTCAGTCGATATTGCTCAAGGAGTTGATGGAGAAGGGGATAACGAATCAAAAGAGAGCGGAACTACTGGAGCAGGTGACCAAGGTTTAATGTTTGGTTACGCGACAGACGAAACTGAGGAATTTATGCCACTTCCAATTACTTTAGCGCATAAACTCGCGCGTCGTCTAACAGAAGTACGTAAAACGCATGTTTTAGACTACCTTCGACCAGATGGAAAAACTCAAGTCACTGTCGAATACGATGAAAATAATCAGCCGTTACGTGTAGATACAATCGTCTTATCCACACAACACGATGAAAAAGTCGCACATAGTGAAATTAAAGAAGATATTAAGCGTGAAGTTATCGATTATGTTATTGATGAAAATCTCATCGACGAGGATACTCGAATGATTATTAACCCGACAGGTCGATTCGTTATCGGTGGACCACATGGAGATGCAGGATTAACTGGACGTAAGATTATTGTCGATACTTACGGTGGTTATGCACGACATGGTGGGGGAGCATTTAGTGGAAAAGACCCAACTAAAGTAGATAGATCTGCAGCTTATGCAGCGCGTTACATTGCTAAAAATATCGTTGCAAGTGGTTTATCTAAACAGTGTGAAATTCAGTTATCATATGCGATTGGTGTTGCTGAACCTGTCTCGATTTCAGTAAATACATTTGGAACAGGTAAAATCGAAGATTCAAAAATTGCAGCCGCAGTACGCAATGAATTTACGTTAACTCCAGACGGTATTATTGAAATGTTA
Source organism: Nosocomiicoccus sp. HMSC09A07 (assembly GCF_001808485.1). Taxonomy (NCBI): domain Bacteria; kingdom Bacillati; phylum Bacillota; class Bacilli; order Caryophanales; family Staphylococcaceae; genus Nosocomiicoccus; species Nosocomiicoccus sp. HMSC09A07. Next base: position 363,665 of record NZ_KV793627.1, on the reverse strand, counting down.
GATTTACAGCGTCCGATTTATAAACAAACAGCAAGTTACGGACACTTCGGTCGTCACGATATCGACGTCCCATGGGAAGCACTCGATAAAGTAGATACTTTAAAATCATATCTTAATTAATAAAACAGCTCATCATGAGCTGTTTTAATTTTATTTCTATTTAAATTATTGGTATAATTAACAAAGTTAATTGAAAGGAAAGTGAGTTTTATGTCAACAGAAATACTAACAGAGCCTCTATTTATTATCGTTGCAGCTTTGTTACTTATAGTTATTATTTCATTTTTAATTTACTACGTGAAACATCGTAACGAAGTTGAAGAAAATGAAAGATTATATAAAAAGAAAGAAGAAACACTCATCGAAAGCTATGTTAAAAATCAAGAAGATGAACGCATGGCACATAAAAAAGAAGTGTCTCACTTAAATGAAAAATATTTAGAAGATACAACACTTTTAAACAATAAATTATCAAGTATCCAACAATTTACTGTTGATAAAGGTGAATATTTAACAGATTTAGCACTATTAAACTTTAAAAATAAACTCGTCACAGAAGAGAGAATTCGCGAGTCTGATATGTACATTCTGTCGAATATTTATTTACCATCTAGAAATTATACGAACACGCGTAAGATTGATCACTTAGTATTAACGCGCACAGGTATTTATTTAATCGATTCAAAATATTGGAGCGGACATATTTTACATGGTGTGACTGAAGAACAGTACGATGAGATTCCTTATTTAGAAGGGATTTTCCAACTGTTAAACTTAGATCCAAACAAAGAACAAACGTTAATATTTGAAAAAGAAAACGATGAAAAAGTGGCTGTAAATTATTACAACAACACGATCGAAGATACTGAGATGACAGCTGAAAAACTGAGAAACGTATTAAAATTACAGTTTGACGTCGTACCAATTATTTACTTTAACCCGAAAGATAACGGTGGTCATACGATTATGAACTATGCAACAGATAGCAATGCGAAAGTAATCGTAGGAACAGAACAACTTGAAGACTACTTCAATAAACACGTCTTCCAAGGTCGTTTCCAATATACAGTAAAAGATTTAGATGAAATCGCAGAATCACTAATGCGACTAAATCCTTAATTGAAAAACTCACGAAAGTGTAATACTTCCGTGAGTTTTTTTAATTTAAAATATTGATTGATAATGCGACAAAAAATGCACACAACGTAAGTGAAAACATTATTAGTGTGTATAGGAAAAGTTTGATATATTGTTTCTCTTTGAACAATTCGTATTGATCTTTTGTAAAAGCAGAATATGTCGTAAAACCGCCTAAAAATCCAACCATCATTAAATCATAATACTCTCCATTAATAAACTGACTACGAATTATTGTGCCTGCTAAAAATGCGCCGAGAATATTGACAATTAGTGTGCCATATAATGATTTAGGCATATGTATAGATATCATGTCTCTAACGACAGCGCCAATTCCAGAAAGTAAAATAATTATCAGTAATTTAAACATGGCGCTCACCAACTAACTGTTGCACTTTTATTCCGATTAACAACATCACGAAACCAAATGTCATTGCACATAATAAATAGATATAAAACGAGAGGACATTATACTCTAAAGTCATTGTAAGATGTACAGTCAATGTAGAAAACGTCGTAAATGATCCGAGGAATCCAGTTATAAAGATTGGTGCATAAAGAGTATTATTAAAACGAGTGTATACGAGCCCGAGTAAAAAAGGACCGACTAAATTGACGATGATTGTAGAAATCATAAAGAAACTGTCAAAATATTGAAGGATCGTATCAATACTAAATCGACATAGTCCGCCTAATATACCACCTAGAAACACTAAAAACATTCTCTTTTTATTCATAACATTCACCTAATAAATAAAGGATACGGAAGATCCGTATCCTTTATTATATTATTTTTTGAATAATTTTGTTACTGCGAGTCCAGCACCGACTGCCGCAGCAGCAGCTGCACCGACTTTGAACTTTTTATTTGTCGTTACTGATTTAACGAGTAAGTTTAAGTTTTGAGGGCGTTCTGCAAGACGTCTCATGAAGTATGCGTACCAGTCGTTACCGTATGGTACGTAAACTGTCATGTTGTAGCCTTCTTCAACTAATTCGAGTTGATAATCGTTTCTAAATCCGTATAACATTTGGAATTCGAATGAATCGTGTGAAATGTCATTAGCTTCAACGAAATCAATCACGCGGTTAATAATGTTATGGTCATGCGTTGCAATCGAAGTGAAACCTTTACCGTGAGTTAAGTGATATTTAATTAACTCAAAGTAATTGTTGTCAATATCATTCTTGCTTTGGTATGCGATACTTGGATCTTCTTTGTAAGCACCTTTAACTAAGCGCGTACGGTTATCCTTGTACTTTTCAGCGTCTCCCATACTATCAAATAAGTATGCTTGTAACACTGTACCGACGTTGTCGTAATCTTTTAATAACTCATCTAACACATAAAACGTTTTTTCTTTAGAAGCGTAGTTCTCCATGTCGATATTTACGAACATGTTATCTGCTTTTTTAGCAGCTTCCATAATTTCACGCATGTTTTGTAAGATGAAGTCATCTCCAAGATTTAAACCAAGTTGTGTTAATTTAACTGAAAAATGTGCATCTAAGTGATTTTTATGAATCGCATCAATCATATCGAGAATTAGATTTTTTTCTACTTCTGCTTGAGCACGGTCTTCAATAAATTCACCAAGGTTATCAACTGTAATAGATAAGCCCTTTTGGTTGAGTTGACGGATTTTTTCAACAGTGTCGTCTGTTTTTGTTCCTCCGACAACGTGTTGAGCACCAAAACGTAATCCCATTTTCTTCGTTGCATCGTTTACTGGTTTAATTTGAGATAAACCAATAAAAAAGTCGCGTAAAACTGCCATTAAAAATTCCTCCAAAATGTATAAAATATAAAAATAATAAGAACTACCCTTTGTAATGTGGAATATGATTGACATACGTTTCGTTAATTCGTATCATTTCTTGTATGTCTTCATCTGTTAATTGTCGAATCACTTTTGCTGGTCGGCCGAATGCTAAGCTATTCGGTGGTATTTCAGTATTTGAGGTAACGAGTGAACCTGCGCCAACAAATGCGTTCTCACCAATTACTGCACCGTCTAATATCGTTGAGTCCATTCCGACTAACGCACCACTTCTCACCGTACAACTGTGTAACGTCACTCTATGCCCAATTGTGACATGGTCTTCTAAAGTGAGTGGCATATTAGGAGACTGATGAAGGACCGATTGATCTTGGATATTTGTATAATCACCAATTCTAACCGGCGCAACGTCACCTCGTATAACCGCACCAAACCAAACAGAACAGTGTGCACCAATTTGAACATCACCGATTATTGTAGCATTCTGAGCAATAAAAGTGCTATCATGAATTTTTGGAACGTGTTCTTTATAGTTTAATATCATTATAAACGCGTCCTTTAACTTTGTTATAATTATATAATATCAAATATTTTACAATATGTAAGGAGGAAAATTATGTGGAAATGGGAAATTGAAAATAAAGCAAAAGGTACTATTGTAATATTACACGACATGATTGAACACCATGAGTATTACATCGACTTAATTTCAAAATTTAATAGTATTGGTTACCATGTTTTAATGGGTGATTTACCAGGCCAAGGACAAACGACACGTATGAATAAAGGGCATGTTGAAGATTTTAAGCAATATATCGAACGTCTCACAGAATGGGTAGATGTAGCCAATCGATATGAACTACCAGTAATCGTTGTCGGACAAGGTTTAGGTGGACTCATATTAGCTGAAGCATTAAAAGAAGAGACGCTTCAAATTGACGGTGCTATATTTTTAAACCCATTATTTACGTTTAAACAATCGTTTATAAACCGTAAAAATCTACTAAAATCCTCAATTCGCTTATCGAGAGACGAATCGAAATTTAAACTTGGTGTCGATTTGTCGAGTTTTACATCAGATAACAAATGGTTAGAGCGTTATTCTAAAGACGAACTACTTACTGAAGAAGTGAGTTATCATTGGTATAGCTTAATCAACGAACGTATGAATAATATAGAAAATGATATGGATTTAATTCATGTAGATGTACTATGTATCCATTCAAATGAGAATGACATCATTGATGTGGACCGAAATGTACATATCATAAAAAAAGTGGACAATGATTATTTAAAAATCGTCCGACTGAATAATATAGAATACGGTATTTTCCAAAGAGAAAATATAAGCGTGCCGTTTTATCATCTCGAACGATTTTTAGATGATATTCAACATCGCATCGGATTCATGGGCTAGATCGTCTTCTTTCAATGACTAAAATAAAAGGTGCATCATTTATTTGATTGGTGAAACGATACATTAAAACGTTAAAAAAGTGTTGGTCGAGTTTTTCTGCATATGATAAGACTGCGCGTTTTTCATCTTTTCCATTTTCATGGCCATGGTAAATCGTAATAATAATACGACCGCCGACGGATAACTGAGATAGTATTGCTTCGATAGCAGTGATTGTTGAATGAGAAAGTGTCGTAATTGTTTTGTTAGCTTTCGGTAAAAAACCTAAGTTAAACATGGCGACGTCGATATGTTTGTCGACATACTGTAAAACATTCTCATGGCTATCATGAATGAGAGTGAGCTGTTCTAGATTTTTATGATGGGCGATTTTTTCTTTCGTCGATTTAATCGCTTCACTTTGTATATCGAATGCGTATACTTTACCTTTTGAAATATGGTCTAGTAAAAATGAAGTGTCATTTCCATTGCCACATGTCGCATCTACCGCGATCGAGTGAGGGTGAAGTATATCATAAGCGAACTGTTTACTTTGATCTAAAACTCTATTTAGCATAACGGCCTCCAAAATATTACTTAATATATTATAGCCTAATATATAAATTTTAAGATGTCGTTTTATTTAGAAAAGAAGTTTGCAAAAAATAATTAAACGAATTATAATAATTTTAGGAAATAGTAGTAAACGTATGACTTTTAGAGAGTTAGTGGTTGGTGGAAACTAACGTCAAAAATTTACGAACTCGTCCATTAATTACAATTAAAATTCTAAATGAAGCTGCACAATGATGTGAATGCGGGTGGTACCGCGGTCTAATAGATCGTCCCAATGTCTTTTGACATTGGGATTTTTATATAGGAGGAAGAAAATGTCATTTAATCATCGTAAAATTGAAAAAAAGTGGCAAGATTATTGGCTAGAAAACAAAACGTTTAAAACGGACACGAGCGATTTTAGTAAAGAGAAATATTATGTGCTAGATATGTTCCCGTACCCTTCAGGTTCTGGGCTTCACGTCGGTCACCCAAAAGGGTATACAGCGACTGATATTTTAGCGCGCTATAAGCGTATGAATGGATATAACGTTCTTCATCCGATGGGGTGGGATGCGTTCGGTTTACCAGCTGAACAGTACGCAATTGATACAGGAAACGATATTCATGAGTTTAACAATAAGAATATCGATAACTTCCGTCGTCAAATTCAAGAGCTCGGTTTCTCATATGACTGGGACCGTGAAGTAAACACGACAGATCCGCATTATTACAAATGGACACAGTGGATTTTCATCAAACTTTACGAAAAAGGACTCGCGTATGTCGATGAAGTGCCTGTAAACTGGTGTCCAGCACTTGGTACAGTACTTGCGAACGAAGAAGTCATCGACGGATTATCCGAACGTGGTGGACACCCAGTCATTCGTAAACCGATGCGTCAATGGGTATTAAAAATTACAGAGTATGCAGATCGCTTACTCGAAGATTTAGACGATTTAGATTGGCCTGAATCATTAAAAGATATGCAACGAAACTGGATTGGCCGTTCTGAAGGTGCACACGTGACGTTTAATGTTAAAGACACTGAAGAAACATTTACAGTATTTACGACACGTCCAGATACGTTATTTGGTTCGACGTATGCAGTGCTTGCACCAGAGCATGATTTAGTTCAAAAAATTACGACAGATGATCAAAAATCTGTTGTCGAAGAGTATGTTGAAAAAGCATCTCATAAATCAGATCTAGAACGTACAGAACTTCAAAAAGATAAAACAGGTGTATTTACTGGAAGCTATGCTGTGAATCCATTTAGTGGCGAATCGATGCCAATTTTCATAGCAGATTATGTACTTGCGTCGTACGGAACAGGTGCGATTATGGCGGTTCCTGGACATGACGAAAGAGACTATGAATTTGCTAAAAAGTTTGACTTAGATATTAAACGTGTTGTAGATAGTGACGAAGAACTCCCGTTTACTGGTGACGGAAAACACGTAAACTCTCAATTTTTAGACGGATTAAATAATGAAGACGCGATTCAAAAAGCAATCGAACAGTTAGAAGAATTAAAAGTAGGGGAAGCAAAAGTAACGTACAAATTACGTGACTGGCTATTCTCTAGACAACGTTACTGGGGAGAGCCAATTCCTATTATCCACTGGGAAGATGGAACTTCAACTGCAGTACCAGAAAGTGAATTACCATTAGAGCTTCCAAAAATGGACGAAATCAAGCCTTCAGGTACAGGTGAATCACCACTTGCTAACAATGAAGAGTGGCTAACTGTAGTTCGTGAAGATGGTGTTAAAGGTCGTCGTGAAACGAACACGATGCCACAGTGGGCAGGGTCTTGCTGGTATTACATTCGTTACATTGATCCAACGAACGATGAGTTAATTGCAGATCCAGAAAAATTAAAACATTGGCTCTCTGTTGACTTATACGTTGGTGGAGCTGAACACGCTGTGCTTCACTTACTATATGCAAGATTCTGGCATAAGTTTTTATATGACATTGGTGTTGTTCCAACAAAAGAACCATTCCAACAATTATTTAACCAAGGAATGATCCTCGGTGAAGGTAACGAAAAAATGTCTAAATCAAAAGGTAACGTCGTAAACCCAGATGACATTACAAGAAGCCACGGAGCAGACACTTTACGTCTATATGAAATGTTTATGGGGCCGTTAGACGCCTCAGTAGAATGGACAACGACAGGTGTAGACGGCGCGAGACGATTTTTAGACCGCGTATGGAGATTATTAATTGACGAGGACAACAATGTAAAAGAAACGGTTGTCGATAAAGAAACGCCTAAACTCGATAAAGTGTACAACGAAACAGTTAAAAAAGTGACAGAAGACTATGATAATATGCATTTTAATACGGCAATATCTCAAATGATGGTATTCGTAAATGAAGCGTATAAAGTCGATGAAGTGTCACTAGATTATATGAAAGGTCTCGTAAAACTATTATCACCAATCGCACCACACATCTCTGAAGAGTTATGGGAAAAACTTGGTGAAACAGATACAATTACGTACGCAGAGTGGCCAACATTTGACGAGTCAAAGCTTGTCGAAGATGAAGTCGAAGTACTCGTACAAGTACTCGGAAAACCAAAAGCACGTATTATGATGGATCCAACATTAAGTAAAGAACAAGTAGAAGAGATTGCATTAAACGATGAAAAGGTAAAAGAAGCAATTGAAGGTAAAACGGTTCGAAAAGTGATCGTCGTACCTGGAAAACTTGTAAATATAGTGGCGAATTAAAATAGTTCGTTATTAAAATATAAACTGCGTCTACGATTTTTATCGTGACGCAGTTTTTTTCTTTTTAAATTTTATTCTCCAAAATAATTATGAAGGCAGGGCTAAATTTTTCTAACTAAAAACCTTTTAAAATATACGATACCGATAAACAATGCAGTCATCATGAGAAAGGGCAGTAGTGTTGTTAACATAGTATCACTCCTAATAATTATGTAATCACTTTCATTATACTGTATTGTTAAGTAAAATAAAATAATTATTTAGTGTAAGCTAAAAAACCTCATACAATATGATGAGGTTTTCCTAAAGTTAATCTTCTTTGATTTCAGCATCAAGCATTTGTTGTTTTAATGATTGGTCATAAAAAGCGAGACTGTATTGAGCATAACTTGTAATGAATGGATTTTCGAGTTCTGTATACACAAAAAGCTGTTCGATGACGCTCGTTGTTAAATGATTTAGTGCTTCGGTACGGAATTGTTTATTTAACACTTTAGATAAAATTAAAATGTTGCTTTTTATGAGATGATCAAGCACTTTCACTAGACCATCGTAATACTCATTATGATCAAAAGGTAATGCTTTAATGATATGTGTTTCTCTTTCAACATACTCATCTAATGAGCGTAGTACTTTTTCGTGGGTATCTTTTTGTGCTTCTGTGTAGTTATATGTGCCAAATTTATCTGGTGTTGATCTGAATAAAGCATGCATTGCGTAATAGTCATCTAACGGTATCTCTTCATTATCTTCATTGATGCGATATGAAACGACTTGTTCGTAACTCATTGCAAGAAGCATATGTTCCACATGGTTTTGAATGAGTTTATTTAAATGCTCTGGTTGAATCGTTTTATTTTTAACGATTGAAGATTCCAGAAACTTTAAACGTCCCATCGTTTCTTTCATGAGTGGTAATATATGTTGTTCTCTATATTCAAGAGATGAATAATTTGGTGATTTTTTTAATTCTTTCATTGTATACCTTCCTTAATTTGTGTTTTGCCCAGCGTGCTGTCCTGCGACGTATCCAGTAACTAATGCACTTGTGATGTTATACCCTCCAGTATATCCATGGATATCTAATACTTCGCCAGCAAAGTGTAAACCTTTTATTATTTTACTTTCCATTGTTTTTGGGTCAATCTCTTTTAAGTGGACACCGCCACCTGTGACAAACGACTTTTCTATCGGTTGTGTACCGGTAACTTTAAATTGAAATGATTTTAAAAAATTTAAAATTTTGTTTTTAGATTCGTTATCAAAATTATGTCCAGTCATCGTTTTATCTAACTTTAAATGATTAAACATAAAATCGACATATCTATTTTCGATAAATTGTTTTAATACGTTATGAACGGCTTTATCTTTATTTGCTTTGACATCAATTTCAATTTTTTGTCGTAAGTCATGACTCGAAAACTCTGGAAAATAATCTAGTTCCATCATAACAGTTTCTGTCTTCTGTTTTTCAAGTTCTTTAATTACAAACTGACTACAACGTAACGCTGCAGGTCCAGTAATTCCAAAATGAGCAAATAACATATCCATTTGATGAGAAATTCTTGGTTTCCCGTTTTTCTTTAAAACTGATAGTTTAACGTTTTTTAAACTTAAACCTTTTAAGTCTCCAGATTTTATAAAAGGTTCGTTACTTAAAATTGGCACTTCTGTTGGAAATAGGTTTGTCACTGAGTGCCCAAGATTTTTAGCGAATTTAAATCCATCTCCGGTAGATCCAGTGTGCGGTACACTTTTACCGCCAGTTGTAATGATAATATTATGACTTTTAATTGTCTTGCCGTCTGTTAATTTAACACCTGTGATTGAAGCATTATCATGAAGAATCTCCTTCACTTCGGTATTTAATAATATTTCGACGTGTTGATTGTCTAAACAATTTAAAAACACTTGTAAGACATCTTTAGCTTTATTTGAAACAGGAAACATTCTACCATAGTCTTCTTCTTTTAATTTGACGCCGTGCGACTCTATAAATTGTATGATTGATTGGTTATCAAATATAGAAAACGGCCCGTATAAAAACTTACCGTTACCTGGTATGTTTTGAATGATCTCTTCGTACGGTAGGTTATTCGTCACGTTGCATCTACCGCCACCAGAAATCAGAAGTTTTTTACCGAGCTGCTTATTTTTTTCGATGAGTAAGACTTTTTGATTGTTCTGACTTGCAGCGACAGCGGCCATTATACCGGATACTCCGCCACCGATAATTATCGTATCGTACATCGTGTTTCACCTCAATTGATTTAAAAAAACGAATGAATCTATTATAATATAGCTTAATGATTATGTAAGAAGGTTTTTAAATGTCAAATTCAAATCAAAAAATGTTTAGAAGTACGCTGTTCTTGTCTTCAGCGAGTCTAATTACACAATTTTTAGGAATGATTTATATCATTCCATTTTATAGCATCATGGGTGGAGAAGAAAATCTAGCACTATACGGATATGCTTATACACCTTATACTATCATGCTTTCAATCGCATCCGCAGGTGTGCCAGGTGCTGTTTCAAAATTCGTTGCAAAGTATAATTCTCTCGGTGCATTTCAAACGACGCAAAAACTCTATCGTTCGAGTCTTGTTGTTATGTTAGTATCCGGGTTGATTTGCTTTATGGTACTGTATTTACTCGCACCTGTCATTGCTGATATTCAGCTCGCGGCATCTTCAGATGGTGAGCACGTATGGGGACACGATGAAATTACAAATATTATTCGTGTCGTCGCATTTGCAGTAATCGTCGTTCCATTTATGGCGACGTGGCGCGGTGTCTTCCAAGGGTTTGAATCATTTGGTCCAACAAGTGTTTCATCAGTTGTAGAACAAGTTGTACGTATCACAATCGTTTTAGTCGGATCATACGTTGTGATTCGTATGATGGGTGGAACGATTCAACAGGGGAACCAAATCGCTGTATTTGCAGCTTTTGTCGCAGCAATAGGTGCGATAATTACACTAGCAGTATTTTGGTTTAAACGTAAAAAATTGATTGAAGCTTCTCTTAAAGAAGATAAGACTGGTATTACATTATCTTATAAAGAAATGTATAAAGAGATTATTTTATCTGGTATTCCATTTGTAGTTATCGGTATTACATTTCCAATGATGATGTTTATTGACCAATTGACACATAATAACGCACTGGCAATTGTAGGGGTACCGTCAAACGTGCAAGATGCATGGTTTGGAATGTTAAATATTACGACTCAAAAACTCGTTATGATTCCAGTCAGTTTAGCTGTGTCGTTTTCAATTACGATCTTGCCGTTTATAACGAAAAGTTTTCAACAAAAGAAGTTTAACGAACTCGAGCATCAAGTAAGTACGATGTTGTTACTTCAACTGACATTAGTCGTACCCGCAGCAGTCGGTATGATGATTATGGCAGTGCCGTTATATACATCATTTTATAGTTTTAGTGAAATGGGTATTAAAATTTTAACGATTTATGCGCCAGTTTGTATTGTGATTTCTGTATTTAGTATGACAGCATCTATCGTCCAGGGAATAGAGAAGCAAAAGTTTAATGTGCTTGTAGTGTTACTCGTCTTAGTCATTAAAGCAGCGCTAAACTTCCCATTAATTATGTACTTCCACACTGTTGGTGCAGTTATTTCAACACTCATTGCGCTATTTTGTGGAGTGATGTTCAATTTCTTTATCATTAAAAAGTATGGAAAATTTAGTTTTAGAAAAATATTAACACCGATGTTAGAAATCGTTCTATACAGTTTAATTATGCTTCTAGCTGTAGAAATCGTTTATGGATTATTTGTTTTATCATTAGATATTACAATAAGAAGAAATGCGATTATAACTCTCGCGACGTGTGTCATTGTCGGATCGTTCATTTATTTAGTGGTCATATTTAAATCCGGTCTAGCGGACAGAGTACTTGGTGAACGTGCAAATAAGATTCGAAGTAAGGTGAGATTCTTATGAGACTCGATAAGTATTTAGCGCATGCAAATTTTGGTTCTAGAAAAGAAGTCGGAGAATTGATCAAAAGTGGTCGTGTAACTGTAAGGGGAAAAACCGTTAAAGACAGAAAATTAAAAGTAAAAGTCGAAGATGAAGTTAGAGTCGATGGCTTTACAGTTGTATTAGAAGAATATATGTACTTTATGTTAAACAAGCCACAAAATGTGATTTCAGCGACTGAAAGCTTTGAGCATGAGACTGTTATTGATTTAATCGATCATTCTCAGTATCGTGAATTATTTCCAGTTGGTCGTCTCGATATCGATACGACAGGACTACTCATCATCACAAACGATGGTAAGTTAAGTCATCAATTGCTGAGTCCGAAAAAAGAAGTATTTAAGACATACTATTGTAAACTTAAACATGATGTATCGAAGTCAGATATTACTTTTTTAGAAACAGGTATACCGTTAAAAGACTTCACGACAAAACCTGCCAAAGTTGAAGTCATCGAAGAGGATGAAGTTCTTTTATCAATTTCAGAAGGTAAATTTCACCAAGTGAAGCGAATGTTTAAATATTTAAATAACGAAGTACTCGAGTTAAAACGAGTCAAGTTTGGAAATCTAGTATTAGATGAGACACTTGAAGCGGGCGAATATCGACGCTTAACAGAAGATGAATTAACAGATTTAAAAAAATTAATTTAAAAAACGTTTATAAAAAACACCATCGGGTATGTAATAGATAGTTGAGAAACTAATTACAACGAAGAGGTGTTTTTTATTATGAAGAAATTATTAAAGAGAGTGTTACAGTTAGCAGCAGTTGTTGGTGTAGGTTACGCAGTTAAAAAATTAGCAGATAACGAAGAAGCGGTAAAACGTGAAATAGAAAAAGCAAAAGAAGATCCAAAAGGATATGCTAAAAACGTTCAAGATTCGGCGAGTGGCAAAGTCGATGAACTTGCTGAAAAGGCAAAAGGCACTGTCGACAAAGTTAAAAATGAAACAGTAGACTTCCAAAACAAAGCTTCAAAAGACTTAAATGAGTTAAAAGACAACGCGAAAGATGTTAAAAATCAAGTGGCAGATAAAGTAGAAGACGTAAAATCACAAGTCAACGAAAAAGTTGAAGATGTGAAAGTTAAAGCTGAAGACGCGAAAGACAAAGCTCAAGATAAAGCTGAAGAAGTGAAATCTAAAGCTGAAGATAAAGTCGATGAAGCTAAAGATAAAGCAGAAGACGTGAAAGAAGACGTCGAATCAAAAAAAAAGGAAGTTAAAGAAAAAGTAGAAGATAAAAAGGACGAAGTGTACACAACTCCGGATTCTACAGCTGAAAAGAGCACGAAAGGTTCTAAAGCAGTTCTTGCAGACGAAGGCGGATTAGCTGCAAATGAAGTTAAGAAAGAGCAACAAAAAGCCAAAAATGAAAACTCAGTAAAGAATACTGAAAAACAATTTGATAAATACGACAAGAAGCAAGGCAACAAAAAGGACTATGAAGTTGTGGATGAAGAAGGTAAATTCGATAGCAACCACAACGTGCACATCGTAAAAGAAGATAAGTAATCAGACACACCCTAAAACAAATGTTTTAGGGTGTTTTTTATCTTAAAATGCATTGTGTTATGAGGAAAGTCGATAAATTGAGCTAGAATGATGTTGTATTTTACAAAAATGAATGACTATGGTTGAAATCTGTTAGATATAATAGGATATTTAACAAAAATCGGATCGAAGACCCGAAATATGTTAGATAAAAAATTATAATTAACAAAAATTGAGGCACAGGATCTAAATTTGTTAGATAAATCCGGATAATTAACAGAATCACGATATTTTTGTTAATTATATTTTGGAGAAAGTATTTTATATCTGTTTAAGAGTAAAATTGCTTTTAATGATAACCGTAATAATAACTAAATAGCTGGCTCTTCATCCTTATTTACAAAAATAGACTTTGAAAATGAAAAAGTGTTAAATATATTAGGATATTTAACAAAAATCGAATCACATGCGCGAAATATGTTAGATAAAAAATTATAATTAACAAAAATTGAGGCGCAGGACCTAAATTTGTTAGATAAATCGATATATCTAACAAAATCCAAATTTTTTTGTTAATTATATCCATAAGAAGATGAACTAATACACTTTAAAGGTTATAACTCAACGATCCAACGCCAATCTAACACGCACCTCATCGAATTTACAAAAATCCAATTCATATTGTGTTCATATTCACTATGTATAGTTTGAATTAAAGGTAAAACAACATTTGGAGGCAATTATGAAGAGTTATAGTAAAACGTTATTAAGATTTTCTGCAGCTTTTGGACTGATGGGTGCATTTATGGGTGCACATATGGCGGGCTCTGGTGGTTATGAACTTCGACCGATCCACGCACATATTTTAGTCGTCGGTTGGCTAAGTTTATTTTCTTTCGCGATGTATTATAGAGTATTTCATCAAAAAGAAAGTTTCCTTGCGAAGTTACATGTATGGACGGCAATTATTGGGACTGTTTTGTTAACACTCGGCATGTGGTTCCAGTTTGTGAATCCATTTAGTTTCCCGGATACTGTATCACTCATTATTTATATTATCGGTGGATCAGTTTTATTGATTAGCTATATACTATTTTTTGTTTTAACGTTAATGAATAAAGAATAATTCTTATCCTTTAGCATGTGCTAAAGGATTTTTTATTGTGTGAGAACTTTTATTTAGTATAATAATGACAAATAGAAAGGAGTAGTTGTATGAATTTCAATGAAATTGTAAATCAGTATAAAGATAAAATACTGGAGGATTTAAACGGTCTTCTTTCGATTGAAAGTGTTCGTACAGAAGCTAAGCCAGATGCACCTGTCGGTGAAGGACCGAAAGAAGCATTAATGTATATGCTCTCTTTAGGTGACCGTGACGGAATGGATACGAAAGTTGTCGATAATTTAGCAGGCCATATTGAACTCGGTAGCGGTGAAAAGCTATTCGGTATTCTCGGACATGTTGACGTCGTTCCCGCTGGAACAGGTTGGGACTCTAATCCGTTTGAACCGGTGATTAAAGATGATATTATTTATGCGCGCGGTGTCCAAGACGATAAAGGACCAACTATCGCAGCTTATTACGCAATGAAGATTTTAAAAGATCTTGAAGTACCATTAAATCAGCGTGTGCGTTTAATCATAGGTACGGACGAAGAGTCTGATTGGTTATGTACAGATGCATATTTTAAAAATGAAGAAATGCCAGATTCAGGATTTGCACCAGATGCTGAGTTTCCAGTCATTCATGGTGAAAAGGGTATTACGACGTTTGACATCGTGTTTAAAAGCGATGAAGATGCGTATGGGGATATTGTACTAAATACATTCACGTCAGGTGATCGATACAATATGGTACCTGAATCAGCGACGGCGAATTTAACTGTAAAAGATGTTGAAAAATTAAAACAGTCATTTGAATCGTTTTTAGATGAAATGCGTCTAAAAGGTGAATTCTCTGAAGATGGTAATACAGTAAGTATTACTGTGTTCGGAAAAAGTGCACACGGTTCAACACCTCTTGAAGGTAAAAATGCAGGAATTGAATTACTACGATTCTTAAAAGTTATTCCAATCGATGCACGTGCACATAAGTTCGTGTCATTTTACGACAGATATATTGAAGACAATTATGACGGTAAATTATTTGATATGGACTTTAACCATGACGAAATGGGTGAAACGTCAGTCAATACAGGAATCATTCGTTATGATTTAAACGATAAAAGTTATTTCGGTGTGAACTTACGTTATCCAATGGGAATGGACTTTAAAGCGTCACTAAATGCACTTAAAAACGATGTAGAAGTATACGGTGTTTCAATCGAAAACGTAAATGATCAAGTGCCGCATTATGTCGAAAAAGATTCTCCGCTCGTTAAAGTATTAACTGAAACATATCGTAAACATGTCGATGATGACACTGAACCATTCACAATCGGTGGTGGAACGTATGCGCGTGTACTAAAAAATGGTGTAGCGTACGGTGCGATGTTTAAAGATACAAAAGATACAATGCACCAAGCGAATGAGCAAATGAAAGTAGAAGAACTTTTATTAGCGACAACGATCTATTTAGAAGCACTATATGAAATTCTTGTAAACGGTAAATTAGAAAAATAATATTTATGATAGACAGACGATCGGTCTGTCTATTTTTATTAATTTTTTAAAATGTGTTAAATCAGAACGTACATTCGTTTAACAAAACTTAACTTTAATTAACAAAAAAATAACATTTATAACATTGGTCGCTTAAGCACTTATTAATTAAGATATAACAGCAGTTGGCAAAATATAGCGTCATTTTTACCTTGAATTTAGTTATAAAAGTGGATAGTATTTTAAATACAACTAATCGTGCGCTAATTAAAAAATTTACTTAGCGCTTTTTTTAATGAAACGTTTATGAAGAGAAAGTGAGGTGAACACGGTGGAGCATTTTTATCAGCTAGGGTGGACGTTAGACCCTATTGGTGGCTCGTCTAGCGATGCGTATAAGGCAGAGATTAATGGCGACAAATTCTTTTTAAAACGTAATACAAGCCCGTTTATTACGATGCTATCAGTAGAAGGAATCGTACCTAAACTCGTTTGGACAAAACGTATCGAAACAGGCGAAGTTGTTACCGCTCAACATTGGAAAAACGGTAGATGTTTAACCGATGAAGAAATGAACTCTGACCGTGTCGCTTCACTTATGCGTAAAATTCATTCATCGGATAAATTACTTAACACGCTAGAGCGTCTCGGGATGCAACCGATGTTACCAGAATTATTATTAAACAGAATCGAATCCTCACTTTCACCAAAAATTAACGCGCATAAAACAGTAAGAAAAGCGATCAAATATTTAAATAATAAAATTCCACATATCGATTCTGAATTTTGTAGAGTATGTCACGGAGATGTCAATAATCAAAACTGGTTGTTATCTGATGAAGACGAACTATTTTTAGTAGACTGGGAAGGTGCGATGATCGCCGACCCTGCAATCGATATCGGAATGATTCTATATACGTATGTCGATTTTAAAGATTGGAAAAATTGGTTATCTAAATACGGAAAATCACTCGATCATGATTTTAGACAGCGTATGAAGTGGTATACACTCATTCAATGTTTAACGATGATTCAGTGGTACGAAGACCGTAAAAGATATAAAGAAATGAACCATTGGATTATTTTTTTAAATGATATTTTAGAGAAAGATATGATGGTATAGAGGTAAGTACATTGAGAATGCGAAACAAGCCATGGGCAATGGACTATTTAACTGAAAATAGTCATATTGTCGACGTAGATGGTACATATAAAACAAAAATTAAAGAGTACTTTGGTAATGATAACGACATTCATATCGAAGTTGGTACTGGAATGGGTCAGTTTATAACGACTCTTGCAAAACAAAATCCACATATTAACTATGTCGGAATTGAAATTGAGAAAAACGTACTCATTCGTGTTTTAGAGAAAGTGTTAGAAGAGGGGCTGACAAACGTTCGTCTGCTTTTATATGATGCGAATCTATTAGACGAGTATTTTAATAAAGATGAAGTGTCTAAAATATATTTAAACTTCTCTGATCCGTGGCCTAAAAACCGTCACGAAAAGAGACGTCTCACGTATAAATCATTTTTAAAACAATATAAATCTATATTAAAAGATGATGGAGTATTGCAATTTAAAACGGATAATAGAGGTTTATTTGAATATAGTTTAGTTTCATTAAATAATTTTAAAACGGAATTTTTAGAAGTGAACTTAGATTTACATGCAGATGAAGATGAAGATAACATTCGAACTGAGTATGAAGAGAAATTCAGTCAAAAAGGATTTAATATATATAAAATAGTTGTAAAATTTTAGCACCTTTAAAAAGGTGCTTTTTTGATAGTTCCGGTAATTACAATTGTTTGATAAAATGGATAATAATAAAACATGAAGATTACTGAACAGTAATCTCCATGATTTCACCAGTGTACTTATTCGCTGTGAAGTTGTACTTTTGAAGTTTGTCGCCTTGTTCAACGTGAACGACACCATTTAGTACTTTCTTATCTTGACCAAAGCTTTCATTGTTAGAATTGTTATAGTCAACAGATACAAAAGAAATGCCGTCAAATTGTAAGTAAAGATTATCTAAGACCTTGTCAACATTGATCGTACGTCTAGCGATGACATATAGTACAACAGGTACAATTGTTACAACGCTTAAGACAATTGTCCAAAAAGTTCGTTTTGACATTATGGTAGCCTCCCTTTCTGTTAGTCTACCATAATCAACAATAAATATAAATTTAGAAGGGAAGTTTTTTTCAGATGGAAATCAGTCAAAAAACACTACAACGAATGAAAGAGTTAACGGAACTTCACGGCGCTCCTGGCTTTGAAGATTTAGTGCGCAATTATTTGCGTGAGAATTTTGAAGCGTTTGGCGTCGAATATATTAATGACGGTTTAGGTGGCATTTTTGCTGTTAAAAAATCAAAAAATGAAAACGCTCCTAACGTTTTAGTTGCTGGTCATATGGATGAAGTAGGATTTATGGTTACTGAAATTACAGACAATGGATTTTTAAAGTTCACACCACTCGGTGGGTGGTCAGAAGACGTATTACTCAGCCAAAAGATGTCAGTGAGAACGAATGATAATAAAGAGTTAACAGGTGTAATTGGTAGTGTGCCAATTCACTTTAGACGTGGTGAATCGAAAGACTCAGGTACAAAAATTAAAGACATGTTATTAGATATTGGTGCAGACTCTAAAGAAGAAGCACTTGAGATGGGTGTAAATATCGGGGATTCAATCGTGCCAAATGTTCAATTTGAACAACTTACTGAAAACAAATTGTTAGCAAAAGCATGGGATAACCGATACGGTTGTTTAATCGCTTTAGAAGTGCTTGAAGCTTTAAAAGATGTTGAACTTGATTGTAACTTATATATCGGTGCGAACGTTCAAGAAGAAGTAGGCTTAAGAGGAGCTAAAGCGAGCGCAAATTTAATTCAACCAGACGTTGCATTTGTCGTTGACTGTTCACCAGCAAACGATATGCTCGGTAAAAAAGATGATCTCGGTAAACTTGGAGAAGGTACATTACTTAGAATTAAAGACGGTACGATGATCCTTGGCAAACCAATGAGAGATTATTTACTTCAAACTGCAGATAAGCACGATGTGAAATATCAATATTATTTATCTCCAGGTGGAACAGACGCTGGAAGCATTCACGTGTCTAATGACGGAGTGCCAAGCGCGGTCGTTGGAATTTGCTCAAGATATATTCATACGAACCATTCGATTATTCATAAAAATGACTACTTAGAAGCGAAAAAGTTTTTAATCGAACTTGTTAAAGGTATTAATAGCGAAAAAGTTAAGGAGTTAAGAGGGTGAAGGGGTTATTAAAGCGCTGGTTCATCGACGGGATGAGCTTTATGGCGCTCGGTCTATTTTCTTCTTTACTTATTGGTCTTATTATTAAGACGATTGGGACGTATATCCCAGCATTCAGTGGTTTAATTCCTGTTGGAGAACTTGCGATGAGTTTAACTGGTGCAGCAATTGGTGCGAGTATTGCATACGGGTTAAAAGCACATCCACTCGTCGTATTTTCAGCAGTGACAGTCGGTTATAGTGCTTATGAATTCGGAGGCGTAGCTGGAAGTTTTATTGCTGTTTTAGTCGCAACTGAACTATCAAGACTATATGCCGGTCGTACGAAATTAGATATATTAATTTCTCCAATTTTCACGATTGTTATCGGATTTTTAGTCGGTAAATTTGTTGGTCCATTTATATCAAAATTAATGTTATCGCTCGGTTCGTTTGTGAACTTTGCGGTTGAACAAAACCCATTTATTATGGGGATGCTCGTCGCATTAGTATTCGGAATTACATTAACAGCACCAATTTCTAGTGCAGCATTAGCGGTAATGATCGATATTAACGGGCTTGCAGCAGCTGCAGCAGCAGTTGGATGTTGTTGTCATATGGTCGGTTTAGCACTGATGAGTTATAAAGATAATGGATCATCAGGGGTGTTATCGATTGGGCTTGGAACTTCAATGTTACAAGTAGCGAATATCATTAAAAATCCGTGGATTATATTACCACCGTCAATCGCAAGTGTGATTATCGCACCGATTATGACAGTGTTTTTCCCGATGCAAAACAATAGTGCAGGTGCAGGTATGGGGACGAGTGGACTCGTTGGTCAAATAATGGCAATTGAAACAATGGGGCCAAGTATGACAACATATATAATGATAATCATATTCCACATCCTACTTCCAGGAGCAGTAACGTATGCATTTTATAAGTTACTCATGAGTATGAAACTTATTAAACCTGGAGATCAAGTACTTAATTTAGGGAATCAATAACGGAGGCATTTCATGAATGTTACTGAATTAAAAGATAAAGTATTAAAAAAACTCGATGAAACGGATCTACAATACGATAGTCGTTTCAATCGAAAAGAAGAAATTTTAAGAATTGAACGCCAAGATAACCATAAAGGAGTGGACGTTCAACTAAACAAATTACTCCAAAAAGCAACGAAATCTGAAGAAATCATCGATGAAATTGTCTACTACGTATCTGAAACTTTAACGCGTATGGCAGATACGAAAGAAGTGACAAATGAAGGAATGATTTATCCAGTTGTACGTAGTACAAGCTTTCCAAAAGAAGCAAAAGATGGTAAGAAATTCATATTCGATGAGCATACTGCAGAAACTGTTATTTTTTACGCACTCGACCATGGACGTTCATACGAGTTAATCGATGAATCATTACTTGAAACATTAGGTCTTAAAAAAGAAGCGCTAAAAGAAAAAGCATTTAATAATTTAAAGACACTTGACATTAAGTATAAGAAAGAAACAGTTCAAGAAAATGACTTTTATTTCATAAGCCATAGAGACGGTTATGATGCATCGAGAATTTTAAACGAAGAATTTTTAAACGATTTTCATAGCAAACTAGAAGGCGAAATGATGATTGGTTTACCACATCAAGACGTGTTAATTATCGTCGACGTTAAAAATGAAGTCGGCTATGATATTATGGCTCAAATGATGATGCAGTATTTTGCAGAAGGTTTAACGCCAATTACGAGCTTAAGCTTTAGCTATCGTCATAAAAAATTAGAACCGGTATTTATTCTCGGTAAAGCAAAGAATTATAATAAAAACAAAAAGTAACAAGGTGAATTTAAATGAAGTTAACATACAACAAAAACATTGGAGATGTCCTTCTCGTATCATTAAAGGGAAGCGATAATTTCGAAACGAAAGATTTCGACGGGTATACAACGATTGTCGATAACGATGAGTTACTCGGCTTAAACATATTTAATGCAAGTGAAACATTTACTGAAGAAGAACTTACAGAGTTAAACGAAGAGTCAATCGTAGAAAAAATTAATGAAATTATCAAAGATGATCTTGGTGAAATCAATCCAGATTTATCACCAAAATTCGTTGTTGGATTTGTAAAAGAATGTAAACCACATGAAGATGCAGATCGATTAAACGTAACGACTGTAGACGTAGGAGATGAAGAACTACAAATCGTCTGTGGTGCACCAAACGTCGACAAAGGACAAAAAGTTGTCGTGGCTAAAGTCGGTGCTTTTATGCCGAATGGATTATATATTAAACCATCTGAACTTCGAGGTGTGAAATCTAATGGGATGATTTGCTCTAAAAAAGAGTTAAACCTAGAAGATGACGGAGTAAGAGGTATTTACGTATTAGATGATAATTACGAAGTTGGTCAATCGTTTTTTAAATAATAGGAGGGGATTAGGATGCGTAGAAGATCAAGGAATAGATTTCAAGATCGAACATTTAGCAATCAGACGATCGATGATATGAAACTTAATAAACGTTTTCCTTTTCCATTTGAGTTATCTGAAGAAGAACAAGACATTCCGAAACAAGAGAAGAAACAAGAGTCTCGTTATACTGAAAGACGTACGGTAAAGCGTCCTTCGAGTCAAACGATTACGAAAGCACGCGTCGTACCTTCAGCAATTCATGGAACGAAGAACCCGTATCGCCGTGAATATGATGAAACTGCAGAATATAGACGAAAATTTGAACATCATCAATCTCCAATTATTCGAGATATCGTTAAAAAGCGTAAAGAAAAAGAAGAGAAAGAACGTCTGCGTAAAGAACGATTAAAACAAGAACGTAAAGTTGAAGAGAAGAAGCGTCCAATCGAAATGAAGCAACCTGAAACAACAAACAAAGAAAAAGCATTACCTGTTCAAGCTGAACGTAAACTCGGGCCAAGTAAGACGTTACCACCGATAAGTATATTAGGAATAGAACAAGATCAAAACTTCGTTAAGCATGATGACGAAAACCTTGAGTCTATAAATGCAATTATTAAACAGGTGGGTATAGAAGGAAAAGTAGTTGAATACTTTTCAAACGGTATCGTCGGTTCTTATTCGATTCAACTCGATAGACATTTTAAATTGTCCAAAATTGAAGATGTGAAAGCGCAGTTAGAGGGTGCCTTAAATAAAAAGGTGCGTATCATTACTGAAGTGCTCGGAAATAATAACATTCAAATTGAATTTCCACTGGAAAAACCAAGTGAAATTTATTTTAAATCTCTATTTTTAAATAGTAGTTTAAAATTAAGAAAAAATGACTATAGATTTGCACTTGGCAAAACAGTGGATAATCGTATTTTTACGTATGAGTTAAGAAAAGCAGGCCATACATTAATATATGGTAATGAAGAAAAAAGAACGGAAATTATTGACAGTATGCTCGTCTCGTTATTAATGAATCATAGTAGTGATTCATTTCAATTTAAAGTAATTTCTGATTCGAAAGAATTCGATACTTTCAATTCGCTCCCTCATTCGTTTAGTGAAAGAAAATCAGTATACGATACTGATGCATTTAATGATATAATAGATGAGTTAAACAGCAGAAACATTCAGTTTAGAAGGGCACACGTACGTAACATTCAAAGTTTTAACACACGTGTGAAGCAAGAATCGAGAAAGAGTACGATAGTTATATATATTGACGACTTTGATAGAATACTCGAGCGAAATAATCCCGAAGTGATTCGTCATATTTTGCAAATTCTAAAGCAAGGTAAAGCATTAGGCATACATTTAGTCATGAATCACACGAAAACTGACGTTGGAATTAGATACCAACTTCTGAGTTTAATGCAAACTAAAATTTCTTATTACGATGAGAAAAGTAGTGTTATTGATGGTGCGGATAAGTTATTTGAGGGCAATGATTGTCTCGTCACAATTAGTACTTCAAACCGACCAGTACGCCTGAATATGAGTACAGTAAAAGCGGAAGTTTTAAGCAACATCATCAACTACTTATCAGATAGAAGCGATGAAAGTAAGGTGTAATTGTGAAGAAATATCACTTCATTGGAATTAAAGGTGCAGGGATGAGTGCACTTGCACAAGTTCTTTTTGATTTAGGTCATGAAGTACAAGGTTCAGACATAACAAGTGAAGTTTTCACGGAGTATCAATTAAAGAAAAAAGGAATTAAAATATTACCATTTTCTGAAGATAATATAGTCGAAGATTTTACGTATATTGCAGGTAATGCGTTTAACGATGACCATGTAGAGATTAAAAAAGCACTTGAAAGTGGATATCCGGTCATCCGCTATCATAAATTCTTATCTGAATTTATGAAAGACTATACGTCAATTGGGGTCACAGGATCTCATGGAAAAACCTCGACAACCGGTTTACTCAGTCACGTTATGAATGGCGATAAAGAAACGACGTATTTAATTGGAGACGGTACAGGTGTTGGTAAAAAAGAAGCGGATTACTTTGCATTTGAATCGTGCGAATATCGTCGTCACTTTTTAGCGTATCATCCGGACTATGCAATTATAACGAATATCGATTTTGACCACCCAGATTATTTTAAAGATGTTGAAGACGTCGTCAGTGCGTTTCAGTCGATGGCAAACCACGTGACAAAAGCAGTAGTTGCGTATGGAAATGATCCATATATCAATGAAATAAAAGTCGATGTTCCGATGTATACGTATGGTATCGATGGGGATTATACAGTCGAAGCTAGAAATGTAGAAGTGGTAGATAACGGCACTTCATTTGATTTATACATTGAAGGCGAATATAAAGATAATTTTATTATTCCGTTATATGGTGATCATTTAATTTTAAATTCACTTGCTGTCATTACAATTTGTTATTTAGAAGGTTTTGATTTCGATAATATTAAAAGTGCTTTTTTAACATATGGTGGCGTTAAACGACGTTTTTCAGAGACGAAATATAAAAGTTATATCGTCGTGGATGACTATGCGCACCACCCGAAAGAAATTGAGGCAACGCTTGAAACAGCACGAAAAAAATATAAGAATCACCAGGTCGTTGCGGTATTCCAACCACATACTTTCTCTAGAACAGAAAAGTTTTTAAATGAATTTGCAGACAGTTTAAAAGAGGCAGACAAAGTTTATATCGTAGATATTTTTGGTTCTGCGAGAGAACAAAGTGGTAATTTATCGAGTGAAGATTTGGTGAATTTAATACCGGGTTCAAAACTGTTAACAGAAGCAAAAATTAAAGAGCTCGATCAATATGAAGATAGTGTCATTATCTTTATGGGTGCAGGAGATATTCAAAAGTACGAAAAAAGATTTACAGAACTTATCTCTTAAACATGTTTACAATGAATTGAATTCGGCTATTAATAAGTTATACACATAAGAACATTTACGGAGGCGTTATTTATGGATTGGAGTATTTTAGGGTGGATTGCACTCGTAGTTGCTGCAGTTGGATTTTTAGTAGCATGTATTGCAGTAGCTGTCGTTTTACTTAGTGTTAAGAAGAACTTAGATTACGTTGCAGAAACACTCGATGGATTAGATGGACAAATTCAAGGAATTACACGTGAGTCAACCGACTTATTACACAAAAGTAATCGTCTAGTTGAAGACGTACAAGGTAAAGTTGAAAAATTAAACTCAGTCGTTGATGCAGTTCAAGGTGTTGGATATTCAGTTCAAAACCTTAACACATCAGTCGATAGAGTGACAAATTCAATTACGACAAACATCTCAGAGAACGAAGAGCAAATTGCACAAGTTGTACAATGGTCAAACGTTGCAATGGAACTTGCTGATAAATGGCAGCAACGTCAGCGTCGTAACAATGCGATAAAAGGTCGCTACTAAGCGAGGGATGTTATATGGAAAAATATGATAGAGATCGACATACACATGGAATTAAACCGTATAGTCCACCAAAACAAAAGAGTAAAAAAGGATTACCACTCGGACTAATTTTCGGTATGATTGTCGGATCTATTTTAGGTCTATTCTTAGCACCAAAATCTGGACAATCACTTCGTGAAGATTTAAAAGATCCAAAAGGTGTATTTGAAGATCAAAAAGATAAAATTGTCGACAAAGTCAAAGTGAAAAAAGCAGAACTCGAAGAAGTTAAACGTATTAAGGACTCGGATCAGGACTTAATGGCCGCTCAAAAACGAGCAATTCGAGAAGATGTTAAAGATGGATATGTAAACAAAGACAGTGTTGATTTATCTAATTTATAAAGTTCAGCTTTTATGCTGAACTTTTTTGATGTTTATTGTTAAATTATTTACATTCTCATTCATTTTCTGTTATGATTATCAATAAACAAAAACGTTTTCATAGGAGGAAAATAAATCATGGCAATTACGATTTATGATGTTGCAAGAGAAGCGAATGTGTCAATGGCTACTGTTTCACGCGTACTTAATGGTAACCCAAACGTTAAGCCAGAAACACGTCGTAAAGTAAAAGACGTCATAGAACGATTAAACTACAAACCGAACGCGGTGGCTAGAGGTCTCGCTAGTAAAAAAACAAAGACGGTTGGGGTAATTATTCCTGACATTTCAGATTTATATTATTCAGCAGTGTTAAGAGGGTTAGAAGACATTGCTGAAATGTATCAATATCAAATCATTATTACAAATACTGATAATGATGCTAAAAAAGAAAAGAATGCGTTTGAAACGTTATTAAGTAATCAAGTGGACGGTATCATCTTTTTAGGTGGAACGGATGACCAAAAAATAATCGATAATATTCAGCGTTCAAATACGCCAGTCGTAGTCTGTGGATATTCTAAAGAAATGTCAATAAACAGAGTAAATGCAAATTATCGTGATGCAATTGCTCGTATTGTAGAAGGGTTTTTTGAGCGCGGCAACAAAAAAATTGCATATGTACAAAGCGGTTACCATAGTGTGTTGGAGACTTTACTCGCAGATAAAATTTGTGAAGTATTAGAAGAGCACAACATAAGTAAAGATAATATGTTTGAGTTTTCAGCAAACACTTATGAAGAGGGTATTGAGCTATTTAATAAAATTCATGAAATTAAAGCAGATGCTGTCATTGCAATATCAGATGAGGTTGCAGGTGGAATCCTTCATGGAACGTTAGATATGAACGTAAAAGTACCTGAAGAATTAGAAATTATAAGTTGTTCTAATACGCGCATTGCATATATGATGCGTCCGAAATTATCAACGATCGCAGTACCTCTATATGATATTGGTGCAGTTGGAATGAGATTACTTACAAAAATTATGAACAACGAAGAAGTCGATGAAAAAGTAACGATGTTACCATTGAAAATTAACTACGCAAAAACAACGCGTGTATAAAGCGATTTATATTTTTAAACTTGAGTTTTATATTAAACTCAAGTTTTTTTATGTTTAATTATAACTTTTATTTGTAGAATAAACACAAGTATATTTCACAATTTTCAGAAAATTTATGATACAATGTTACTAATTGTTTTTAAAAGGAGTGGTGGTTTTTGAGTGAAGTATATAAGCGCTCTTTTTCTGACGGTATAGCAATTGGTTTTGGATATTTACCAGTTGCGATGGCTTTTGGTATTACAGCAAAACCACTCATTGATTTACTGTCTACAACATTAATGAGTGGTTTAAACTACGCAGGTGCAGGGCAATTTTGTTATTCTAAGTACATTTTAATTCTATCGAGTACCATTGAATTTCTTTCAGTAATTTCCGCGCGTCTTGGAATTTCTTGATAATCCTTTAAATCATCTTCCCATTCTTCAGGAAATTCTAATTGAGCGAGTGGTTTATACTGTTCAATAAAATCTTCCGGAAGTCTACCTTTTGGTGGGGTGATATTTTTAATAGCAAGCCAAACATACGCCCACATTCTAGGGACGACTTGCCAAATGTTATAACCACCGCCTCCTAGAGCGAGTAGTTTACCATTTGCATATTTATCAGCAATTTCATTAACGATTTTAGGAATCTCTTCGTAAGATTTAGACGTTAAAGATAAATGTGTCATCGGGTCTCGATAATGCGCATCTACACCGTTCACATGTACGATAATCGTCGGTTTAAATGATCTAGCGGCAATTTCGATACTCTGTTTAAAAACGTCTAAAAATGAATCGTCTTCGGTAAAGGCATCAACAGGTAAATTCACGCTAAACCCGAAGCCTTGTCCTGTACCGCGTTCAGTTACTAAACCAGTACCAGGGAATAAATAACGTCCCGTTTCATGAATAGAGTATGTCATAATCTCATTTGAGTCATAAAACGTGAATTGTACACCGTCTCCATGATGCGCATCGGTATCTATATAAAGGACACGCTCATTATATTTTTCTTTTAAATATTGGCATACAATCGCTGCATCATTATAGACACAAAATCCACTCGCTTTACCAGTAAATCCGTGGTGAAGTCCTCCTCCGAGAGAAGCAACTTTATCCGCTTTACCTTGCATAATCAAATCTGCGCCAGTCAAACTCGCACCGACGAGCATGCTACATTTCTCATGCATATTTTCAAATTGAGGGGTGTCTTCTGTATTTAAACCATAGTTTGCAAGTTCTCTTTTTGTAATGTTATTATGGCCTGCACGTTTAACAGCGTCGACATAGTCTTTTGTGTGAACGAGTAAAATTTCTTCTTCAGTAGCGACGCGCGGAGTTACAATTTCTTCATCGCTTAAAAAGTGAGCCGCTTTTAATAAATCTGTCGTCATCTTTAATCGCATCTGATTAAATGGGTGTGTATCATTAAAGCGATATTTAAGTAACTCATCATCATACACATAAAGTGCACGCATCTTTTTAACCTCTATTTAATGGGTCGACGACGTCATATCCCATTTCTTCGAGTTTGTTTATAACAAACATCGGATTCATAGCGTTAATTTTTATGACGACAAATTTATGGCCTTCTTTTTCAGTATTATCAAATATTGTGATGGATACAGCAACAATATTTAAATCATATAGTATTTTACCGATATCATAGACGATTCCTGGACGGTCGAGTACATCAATTTCGATAATTGAGCCAGGTATTTTCATACCAGTGATTTCGATAAATGCTTCCATAATATCTGTTTGTGTAATAATTCCAACGAGTTTTTTTGATTGGATCACACAAATCGCACCGACGTCGAATTCTAAAAAGTCGACTGCGAGTTCTTCTACGAAATCTCTTGGACTCGTAAACATGACACGTGTTTTCATAATATCTTCTAGTGGATGGTGGATAGTCGTTTCACTATGAGTATTTAAAATCGAAGGTAGTGCGAGATTGATATCTTTATCCGTCACTAATCCGACGACTTCTTCATTTTCAACGATTGGAATATGTCGAATGTGGTGTTCGTTTATTAAATTTAAAGCATCATTGATCGTATCCTTCGGAGAGAGCGTTTTCACATCTCTCGTCATAATTCGGCTAACTAACATACATATCCTCCTTAAAAAAAGTATCGGTGTTTAAATCGAATCTCATCAAATATAAGTTGTTGCTCGGTCGTAATATGTTTTCCAACTCTTGCCATTAAAGTATTCGCAGGATGACTTGTAATTTCAGGGTCGTTTGTCATATATACTTCAAATCCTGCAACGGCCATTAAATTAATCATTAATTGTTTATAGTCGTAAACGTCTAATCCTGTTCCTTTTAAATCCCAGTGCCAATAATACTCAGTCGTTAAAACGATATAATTTTCCATATACTCATCCATCATCGACAATTTCAGCATGTTTTGGCCAATTCTTAAATTTCGGTATGAATCAGACACTTCAACTGCACCGAGTTCTAATATAAAAGGGTGGTTACCTTCACTCCATCTTTCAAACTCATCAGGTCTATGAAACGTAACGTAACCGATAATATTATTATCTACACGCGCAACGATGATACGACCTTCTTCTAAACTTGCGATTTCTTTTATTGCTTCAAATTGATCGTTTGGTCTTCTAAATGCATTTAAATGTTCGTCAAAAGTATACGTATTTAGCGCTTCTTCACTCACAGGACCTTCGATTATAATCGTTTGGCTATTTTTTTCGTATTCCATTTTAAAATAATTTTTTATATGCTCCAACATATCACCTCAAATCACAATATATGTCTAGTTATTTATATTATACATGAATAATTTTTATATTTATGTCTAAATGCGATTGAAAATTCGAACGAAACCGTTGAAATTCCTAAAAATAACAGATAAGATTATAAGTAACGTCAAAAGAAAGCGTTTTACTTAAATTTTAGGAGTGAATGTAATGAATTACGAAATCTATAAATCTGTAGATAAAAGTTCGAATATGGGACCTTACGAAGAAACAGTTAAAAACTTTTCGTGGGAAGAAGTAAAAAAACATTTTACATGGTATGAAACTAACAAAGTAAACATCGCATATGAAGCAATTGATCGTCACGTTAACGAAGGATATGGTGACAAAGTAGCATTACACTATAAAGACGATTCTGGCGTTTCATCATTTACTTTTAAAGAGATGAAAGAAAAATCTAATAAAGCTGCAAATATGCTTAAGAGTAAAGGTGTTCAAAAAGGAGACCGTGTATTTATCTTTATGCCAAGATCGCCTGAATTATATTTTGTATTACTCGGTGCAGTGAAACTTGGTGCGATTGTTGGACCATTATTTGAAGCATTTATGGAGAAGGCTGTCGTTGACCGATTAGAAGACTCAGAAGCGAATTATTTAATTACGACTTCTGATTTATTAGAGCGAGTACCTTATAAAGAGATCGATACACTAAAACACGTATTTGTCGTCGGAGAAGACGTTAGTGAAGATGAAAAAC
The DNA here is from genome assembly GCF_001808485.1 of Nosocomiicoccus sp. HMSC09A07. Classification (NCBI taxonomy): domain Bacteria; kingdom Bacillati; phylum Bacillota; class Bacilli; order Caryophanales; family Staphylococcaceae; genus Nosocomiicoccus; species Nosocomiicoccus sp. HMSC09A07. The sequence goes on along the minus strand of NZ_KV793627.1, from coordinate 333,858 downwards.
TCTTAGATTTTAAACAGTTATTTGACGAAGCATCAGATGAATGTGACATCGAATGGGTAGATTTAGAGGACGGATTGATTTTACATTATACGAGTGGTTCAACTGGCTCACCAAAAGGTGTATACCACGTTCATAATGTGATGGTTCAACAATATATTTCAGCGAAATATGTGACGGATATTAAAGAAGACGATGTATACTGGTGTACAGCTGACCCAGGATGGGTAACTGGAACGAGTTATGGTATTTTTGGACCGTGGTTAAACCGCGCGACAAACGTTATCGTCGGAGGACGTTTCTCACCAGATGCATGGTATTCAGCACTTGAAGAGTTAAAAGTGACAATTTGGTATTCAGCACCGACAGCATTCCGTATGTTAATGGGAGCTGGAGACGAAGTTATAAAAAATTACGACCTTAGCCATTTAAGACATTTACTATCTGTTGGTGAACCACTGAATCCAGAAGTCATTAAATGGGGAGATAAAGTATTCAACTTAAGAATTCACGATACGTGGTGGATGACTGAAACAGGAGCACATATGATCGTTAACTTCCCCTCAATGGATATAAAAGCTGGATCTATGGGTAAACCATTACCAGGTGTAGAAGCGGCAATCATTGACGACAACGGTGAAGTCTTACCGCCAAACCGTATGGGTAACTTAGCAATGAAAGCACCTTGGCCATCTATGATGCGCGATATATGGAACAACCACGAGAAGTATAAATCGTACTTTATTGGTGATTGGTACGTTTCAGGTGACTCAGCATTTATAGATGAGGACGGGTACTTCTTCTTCCAAGGACGTGTAGACGACGTCATTATGACAGCTGGGGAAAGAGTTGGACCGTTTGAAATTGAATCTAAGCTTGTTGAGCATGAAGCGGTAGAAGAGGCTGGAGTTATCGGTAAACCAGATCCAGTACGTGGTGAAATCGTTAAAGCATTTATCGCATTACGTGAAGGTTATGAACCGACGGACGAGTTAAAAGAGGAAATTCGTAACTTCGTAAAACTTGGTCTCGCAGCACATGCAGCACCACGTGAAATTGAATTTAAAGATAAATTACCAAAAACACGTAGTGGTAAAATTATGAGACGTGTATTAAAAGCTTGGGAGTTAAACTTAGATGCTGGTGACTTATCAAGTATGGATGATGATTAACATTAAAGCAGCAGCAAATTCTGCTGCTTTTGTTATGTGGATTCCGCTAATGATTTTTAGAGAAATGTTAGTGATGGCACATAAGTGAATTTTATGTAATAATAATCATTAGAAAGATTGAGTTAAATCTTAAAAAAAATATTCTTGTTGGGAGATGTAAAAGAATGGCACATTTAACAGACCAAGAGATTGCTGCTAAAGCAACATTACAACCAATTGAAGAAATTGCTCAAAAAGCAGGTATTCCTGAAGATGCAATAGAACTTCATGGTAAGTATAAAGCAAAAGTAGACATCAAAAATCTCGTTGGAAATGAAGAGGATTCAAAACTAGTACTCGTAACAGCTATGAACCCTACACCAGCTGGTGAAGGTAAATCAACTGTTACTGTTGGGCTAGCAGATGCATTCAATAAACTAGGTGAAAAGGTTATGGTTGCATTACGTGAACCATCACTTGGGCCAGTAATGGGTATTAAAGGTGGAGCTACTGGTGGTGGACACGCTCAAGTGTTACCGATGGAAGAAATCAACCTTCACTTTAACGGTGACTTACACGCGATTACGTCAGCAAACAATACGCTTTCAGCGTTAATCGACAACCACATTCACCAAGGTAACGAGTTAAATATCGACCAAAGAAGAATTACGTGGAAACGTGTCGTAGACATTAACGACCGTGAACTTCGTAACGTCGTTATCGGTTTAGGAGGACCAACTTCAGGTGTTCCACGTGAAGATGGATTTGATATTACTGTAGCAAGTGAAATTATGGCAGTACTTTGCTTAGCGACAGATTTAATGGATCTTAAAGAAAGACTTGGCCGTATCGTATTTGGCTATACGAAAGATAAAAAACCAGTTACAGTTAAAGACTTAAAAGTAGAGGGTGCATTAACACTACTACTTAAAGAAGCGATTAAACCAAACCTTGTTCAAACGATGGAAGGTACACCTGCGTTAATTCACGGTGGTCCATTTGCGAACATTGCACACGGTTGTAACTCATTAATCGCTACAAACACTGCAAGAAAATTATCAGACATCGTAGTAACAGAAGCAGGATTCGGTTCTGACTTAGGTGCTGAGAAGTTTATGGATATTAAAGCACGCTTTGGTAACTTTAAACCAGATGCAATTGTTTTAGTTGCAACAATTCGCGCACTTAAGATGAACGGTGGCGTTGCGAAAACTGATTTAGGTGCAGAAAATCTTGGAGCATTAAAATCAGGTATCGTAAACTTAGAGAAACACATTGAAAACGCACGTAAATTCGGTGTTGAACCAATCGTTGCATTAAACGACTTCGTTACAGATACAGATGCTGAACGTGAATTCGTACTTAACTGGTGTAAAGATCGTGACGTTAAAGTTGCACTTACACAAGTTTGGGAAAAAGGTGGAGAAGGTGGTATTGAGTTAGCGAAACAAGTAAAAGAAGCACTCGAAACACCAAACAACTTTGACTACCTATATGATCTTGAACTTTCAATCCCTGAAAAGATTGAAAAAATCGTTACAGAAGTATACGGTGGAGACGGCGTTAACTTTACAGATAAAGCAAAACGTCAAATCAAAGAAATCGAAGAAAATGGCTGGGGTAACTTCCCAGTATGTATGGCGAAAACTCAGTACTCATTATCAGACGATGAGAAAAAACTCGGTCGTCCAACAGGGTTTACAATTACAGTACGTGAGTTAATTGCTAAAACTGGTGCAGGATTTGTCGTTGCGTTAACAGGTAACGTTATGACAATGCCAGGATTACCAAAAGTACCATCAGCTAACCATATGGATGTTGATGCAGAAGGTAACTCAACAGGATTATTCTAATAAATCTAAGACGTGTACTAATGTACACGTCTTTTTTTGAATCAAAAAAATCCTCCAAGATTATTCTTGGAGGATAAGTTATTTATTCATCATCGTTGTCATCATCTTCGTCGTCTTCTTTATCGTCTTTTCCTTTTTTAAGTGCCTCTTTAATTCTTTTAGGCGCAGAGCCAATACGGTAATAATTGTCGTTTGTTCCTCTTACTGTGCCGCGTAAATCGCTAGCTGATAATTGGTAATCGAAGTCTGCACCGTTACGGTTTAAAACACTTTGATCATTTAAGCCAGATTTCGTAGAAAACTGTGTATGATCAGCAACGAGCCCTGTGACTTGTTTATCCTCACCGCAGTTTCCTTTTTGCATAAGCATTCCACAAAACGTGTCTTCATAAACAGAACTTGGTCGACTGAATTTTTTCCCAGCACCCATTTTTTCACTGTCTACATTTTGTAGAGCACTTGATAACATTTGCCAATTATAAACTGGTAGGTGTCCATCATCTGCTGTACTGTAAACTTGTGGGATATTACTGTCGTAACCCATCCATATACCGAGTGTAACTTCTGGATTGTAAGCAATCATCCACGTATCGATAAATTGCTCAGATGTTCCTGTTTTTGTTGCCCAATCATATGTCGATGAAATCTGATTATAATAACTACTAATATGATACGCAGAACCTGTTCTAAATACTTCTTTTAACATGTCTGTGACTAAGTACGCAGTAGACTCTTTCCATACGTCGTGACTGACTGTTTCATGTTCGTAAATCACTTTTCCAGTTGGATCTGTAATTTTTTCGATCATATAACTATCCGTCATCACTCCGTTATTACCAAAACTAGAAAATGCATTTACTCCATCTTCTACAGTCATGTTGTTCACTCCAAGAGGTAGAGAAGGGATACCGATGTTATTGGCATCAAATAGTGAGTCTGGCATATTTAATCCCATTTTTTCAAGATATTCTCTCGGGTTATGTTTACGAACTTCCGCCCATAGACGTAATGTTGATAAGTTGTACGAGTTCGCAAGTGCATTTTTCACTGATAGTAAACCAAAGTCTTTTTGGTCATAGTTTTGTGGAGAATAGCTTGTGCCTGCTTCAGGGTTATAAATCGAGAACGATTTATCGAGAATGACTGTATCCGGTGCAATAAGTCCTTTATCGACCCCTGGGCCATATACTGCGAGTGGTTTCATCGTAGACCCTGACATACGTGATGTTTGTGTCGCGTGGTTGTTTTCAGATGATTTAAAATCACGTCCACCGATAAAACCTAAAATTGCACCAGTTTTATTATTTTTAAGCATCGCACCGACTTCATGTTTTAATATCTTTTCTTTATCGTTGTTACTAATATCGATAGCATCTAACGAACTACGGTCACCGTAGTAGTAGAATTGATTGTTTTTAACATCTTGCATCGTGTCGTATATTTTTTTGTCGATTGTCGTTTCGATGTGATATCCGTTATTTCTTAACGCATCGTTTGCTTTTTGCGTATACTCTTGATTTAAGAGTGGTGTGATATTTAAGTCTTCTTTTGAAATACCATCCGCTTCTGCTAGGATGTATTTTAATACACCGACTGCACGGCGCTCAATCTCTTCAGTTAAGAATGGATATTTTTGGTTTGGAATTTCAACTGAACTTGTCATATTTTCATATAAGTCATATTCAATTGCTTCGTTATATTCTTCTTCAGTTATTTTTCCTTCAGTAAACATACGATTTAAAACATGCTCTTGACGATTTTTACCAAGTTCACGTTCATCTTCTGGTTTTAACGAACCGTCCACATTAAACGGTGTGTATGCATAAGGGTTTTGTGGTAAACCAGCAATAAAAGCAGCTTCAGCTAAGTTTAAATCTTCAGGATGTTTACCAAAAATCCCTTCTGCTGCACTTTTTAAACCAGCGATGTTTTGACCATTTGCGTTACGGCCAAATGAAACGGCATTTAAATATGAAGTTAAGATCTCATCTTTAGTGAGTAAATCTTCAACTTTAAATGCGAGCAGTAACTCAGATGCTTTACGTTTAAACGTCGGATCATTAGTCAGTAATTGGTTTTTAACGAGCTGCTGAGTGAGTGTACTACCACCTGTACCTTCACCACTCGAAATAACTTCTTGTAAAGAAGCACGAATGAAGGCTTTCGGTACGACACCGTTATGCTCATAGAAGTTCTCGTCTTCTGTTACGATTAACGCATCGATGACATTTTCAGGAATGTCTTCAAATTTAATCGACTCTCTAATTAAATCGGATTTTAACGTACCGAGGTTTTCACCAGATGCAAATGATACATTTGTACTTTCAGTAACGTCTTTTAGTTTAACTTCGATTTCTTCATTCGTATAATCATCACCATTATTTACAAGAGCTGCAAAATATCCAAGCCCTACACTAAATAACAAGATTCCAAGTAGTGATAATGAGAGTATCGTAAATAGTAAAACATTCCACACTGTATCGTATGTCGTATTAAACAAGAAACTAAGCGGATGTTTAGTTTCTTTAAAGCGACGTGATATATTTTTAATACGTGATTTAAATGAATCACCTTGTATTTTATTGTGTGTTTTATCTTGACGTGTAAATAATTGCTTAAAGCGATTAACAAAATTATTCTTTTTCATTACGACCTCCTGTTGACAGAATTATATCATAATTTGACATATACTTAACAAGGATTGTATTATTTAATCATTGATATTATAATATTTAGTAACAAAACTTAATATATTGAAATGTAAGAGAAGTAATTTTAAGCTAACTGTTCAGAGAATGTGTGGGTGGTGAGAACACATCAGTGACTTAAAACGAATACACTTACGTAAATATTTCAAAGCGAGAGCTTCATCTATTAGAGTAAAATTTATGGTGGTACCGTGTTCAGCACCCATACAGTGATGTATGGGTGTTTTTTATATACAAAGGAGAGAATATAATGAGTGAATTAATTCAAGATTTAAAATGGCGTGGGTTATTATACCAAGTGACAAATGAAGAAAACATTGAAAAGTTAGTAGAAAACGAAACAGTTTCATTATACTGTGGAACGGATCCAACAGCAGATAGTTTACACATTGGGCATTTAGTACCATTTTTAGTATTAAAAAGATTTCAGCAATATGGACATCGCCCAGTCGTACTCGTCGGTGGAGGAACAGGTCGCGTTGGAGACCCATCTTTTAAAGCATCAGAACGTGATTTAATTTCTGAAGATGATTTAAACAAAAACATCGCAGGTATTGAAGCGCAACTGCGTCGTATTTTTAATTTTGATAGTGGTAAAGAAACAGATGCAATTTTAGTAAACAACTACGACTGGTTAAAGGATATTAGTTTAATTTCTTTCTTAAGAGATTACGGTAAGCACGTTGGTGTCAACTACTTACTCGCTAAAGATGCGATTCAGTCACGTTTAGAAACGGGAATTTCTTTTACGGAGTTTACGTACAACATAATTCAAGCAATCGACTTTTTACATTTAAGACAAACGTATAACGTTAAAATCCAAGTCGGTGGCTCTGACCAGTGGGGGAATATCGTTTCAGGTATTGACTTAATGCGTCGTATTGAAGGCATTACGGATGCTGAAGGTTTAACGATCCCATTAGTGACAAAATCTGATGGTTCTAAGTTCGGTAAATCTGAAGGTGGAAACATCTGGCTAGATGCTGAAAAAACGTCACCTTATGAATTTTATCAGTTCTGGTTTAACCAAAATGATGAAGATGTCATTCATTTCTTAAAAGTATTTACATTCTTATCAAAAGAAGAAATCGAAGCGCTTGAAGAGAGTGTTAAAACTGAACCTCATTTACGTAAAGCACAGCGTGCACTCGCTGAAGAGATGATCAAAATTATTCACGATGAAGCAGCATTAGAAGAAGCGTTACGTATCACTGAAGCGTTATTTAGTGGAAACATTAAAGAGTTATCTGGTAAAGAACTAAAAGACGCGATGAAAAACGCACCGCAAGCGACAGTAGAAAACACGGAACATCCACTTGTGAATTTACTCGTCGACGCTAAAATTTCACCGAGCCGTCGTCAGGCACGTGAGGATATTAAAAACGGTGCAATTTATATAAATGGTGAGCGTGAACAAGACGTGGATTACACAGTGACTTCTAAAGACTTTTTAGAAGGGGATTTAATCGTATTTAGACGCGGTAAGAAAAAGTATACAGTCGTATACTTTGAGTAATATGAAACATAATCATCGAAAAGAAGACATATATTTTGATCATGAGTTAAACGCATGGATTATAAACGATGCAGTAATTGCCAAAGATATTTTAAAAAATCCGTCATTTACTGCGTTTAGAAAAAGTAAGCAAATAGAATCGATTCATACATCACAATATAATAAAGATGTTATGAAAGAATTTTATAATCACTGGCTGATGTATCAAAAAGAAGGTATCGATCACACAAATATGAAGCGTTCGGTACAACGTGCGTTAAATCAGTCGATCGCTCTACTATCAAAATCAAGTGTCGACGCGAGTCATTTATCTTTAACAAAAGAACAGATTAATGTAGTTATTGATATATCCGTTCCATTTTTATATAGTTATTTACCAAGGTTTTACGGCATATCAAAAATGGATTATAAAAATCTACTCGATATAGGCGTTCCGTTAATCGATTATATTATGTTGGATAATCAAGATGGGGACGAGATTGTAAAATCGATTCATAAAACACGTAACTACTTAATCGATCTTATAAATAAAAAGAAACTCGATCCAAATGGTTTTGTATGGAAATTGCTTGAAGAAGCGGGACAAACAATGGAAGTCATAGATATATTATTAAATATGATTATCGACGGACATCGACCGTTTTTAAGTAGTGTGAATGCACTTATATATCATACGTTAAATAATAAAGACATGACCTTTAAAGTAAAAGACGTATTAAGAGAATATCCACCGTTTCCGTACATTCGTAGAGTGTGTGTAAACGATACGAAGTATCACGATGTCATAATAAAAGAAGACCAGCACGTATTACTGATGATTCAAAACATAAATACAGATATGAATCGTTATGGTCTGACATTTGGTCACGGGATTCATTATTGTCTTGGTGTAGTAATTGTGACGCTCGGTTTAGAAAGACTTTATAAACAGTTAGACGTTTTGAAGGACTATACAATTAAAGAATATAAATGGTCGAGAACGTTTAGTTTTAATGAACTTACAATTTTAGATATAGAAAAGAGACTTCCATAGTTTGGAAGTCTCTTTATGTTTAGAATAAAAGTAATGCAACTGCGATGATGATTGGAAGTGAAATTGCAGTACGCATTAAGAAAATGACAAACATTTTTCCAACGCCAAGTGGAATTTTAGATCCTAAAATAACTCCACCAACTTCTGATAAGTATAGAAGCTGCGTAATACTTAACGCACCGACAATAAATCTTGCCATTTCTGAAACTTCACTACCGATTACTAATGTTGGTAAAAACATATCTGTAAATCCGATAAATAGCGTTTCAGATACAGCTTTTGCATCTGGAATACCAATCGTTTCTAAAATCGGTACGAACGGTGCACCGATAATACTAAATATAGGTGTAAATTCCGCAAGTACTGTACCGAGTGTACCGACCGCCATCACTACAGGTAATACAGCGATCCACATATCGAGAACTGTTTTATAGCCATCTTTTACGACGCCTAATGCTCCATCTGCACCTTCTGCTTTTTCTAATGCTTGTTTATATCCCCAAGAAAAACTCGTTTCACCTTCAGGTATATGTTCACTATACTCATTGTTTTCTACATAATACGTATCATCAATTTTAGATAGAGGCGGGATACGTGGTAATACAACCGCACATACGATTCCTGAGAATATTACAGTCGCATAAAACGGAACGAAATAGTTCAGCATGTTTAGATAATCTAATATAACGATCGTAAACGTAATCGATACGACAGAGAACATCGTCGCAATGACTGTTGCTTCACGTTTCGTATAAAATCCTGCTTCATATTGTTTACTCGTTAATAAAACCCCGATTGTACCGTCTCCAACCCAAGATGCTAGGTTATCAACTGTAGAGCGTCCAGGTAAAGTGAATACAGGGCGCATAAACTTTCTAAATAATGTTCCGACAAACTCTAGTAAACCGTAGTTTAAAAGTAACGGAAGTAAAAATCCAGCGATTAAAAATACCGCAAATAATGTCGGTAATAAGTCATAAAATACAGTTCCACCTGTATCTTCAGACGTGATTTGAATCGGTCCAATGTTAAAAAGTACGAATACACCAAATACAGCACCTAATACACGGACGATGATCCAACCAATTGATTGCTTAAACAATTGGTTTAACAATGCATTGTCAGATTTAACGACGTATGTAAATAATAAAGAAAGTAGGGCGGATATTACCATAATCGATGCGACGATATAACTGATCGCATTCTCACCGAATAATCCGATGAATTCTAAAATTTTGTTTGCAATATATGCAACGGGTACGGTAATTTCCCCAGCCTCATTTTTAATTGGAAAGATGAATATAAAAATACCAATTAAAGATGGGAGAATGAATTTTAAATTGTTCTTAACTGAATACATATAAAACACCTCTTTACTCTCATAATTATACACAATATTAACTAAAAATAAAGTTCATATCATATATTTTTATTTTTAAATCGCTTACATTATTATATACGATTCTTCGCTTATATAGAATAGTAATTCGTGTTATATTGATATAAGATTTTTAGAAATGGTGATTTAATGAATAGATTACTCATCGCTATATTTATGTTTACGATATTTTTACTCGGAATAATGGAACTCATTATTTCAGGACTTACTGAAATGATTAGTACCGAGCTACATATAAGTTATGGTTTAACTGGACAGTTGATTACAGTGTATGCTGTATCTTTTGCGATTTTTGGACCCGTATTAATACAACTGACAGACAAATTCAGTCAGAAGAAGACGCTTATTTATGCATTTTTAATATTCCTATTCGGAAATGTGATATTTATGCTCAGTTATTCGTTTACGATGCTCGCAATCGGACGTGTAGTGACGGCGATGGGGGCATCGGTTTTAATCGTTAAGATCTTAGACTTAACGTCATTATTATCTGAAGCACATAAAAGAGGAAAGACGATCGCATTTGTATATATGGGGTTTAGCGCAGCAAATGTATTTGGAATTCCAATAAGTACTTTAATAGGAAATATATTTGGTTGGCGAGAAGTGTTTTTCATCATCATTGTACTCACGATTATTACAGCAATTCTCGTATTAACGAAAACACCGAATATTACGTATACGACTACGACAGAAGATAAAAACATCATCACGCATAAAAAGAACGTCGTATTATACATTACGATTACGCTACTTATACTCACTGCGAACTTTATTATTATTGGATATATTTCTCCGTTATTAACGAGTAACGGATTCACGCTGAATCAAGTATCACTAGCCTTATTTATAGCAGGGTTAGGCGGTATGTCTGGGACATATCTCGGAGGAATGTTAGTCGATAAATTTCCAATTAAATATGCGATGATGGCGATGATCGTATTATTTTTAATGATGACAATTGCGATTCCATTTACTTTTAATATTCCTGTTTTATTTTATATCGTGTTTTACTTATTTAACGTATTTGAATGGAGTACATCTCCAATGATTCAATCTGGACTAGTAAGTAGTGTAAAAGGAAGTGCAGCCAAAGTCTTTAGTTGGAATATGTCGAGTTTAAACTTAGGAATAGGACTTGGTGCGGTCATCGGTGGGATATTTATTGACCGAATCGCTCCGTTACATTTACCATATATAAGTGCAATATTTTTAGTTGTCGGCATATTCATTGCATCACAGCTGACATTAGTTGAAAGAAGTGAATAATTTGAAGCGTATATTTGTACTCATCATATTGTCGTTATTACTGACTTTCGTACTCAATGCGACAGACATATATCATATTGATTTTACAATTACAAACCTCATTTATATATTTATATTTTTAGTGATTCTAATGGTTATCTATAAAATTATATTTAGATTTATAAAAACCTTTGCAGTACTCTTTATATTGATCATCTGCGGATTCATTTTGTATTACATTTACGTATATATTACAGGTCAACCAATCGAATCACTCGAATTTTTAAACAACTATTTATTTAATAACTGAAGGTGAATCATATGGAAATAGTTAAAGTAACAGAGCATCATATCGATGACGTCTTAAAACTTCAGCAAGAAGTGTACGATAATTTAGAAGATAAAGAAATGCTTGAAACGATACCACGAGATTTAATGTTAGAAATTCTAAGCAATGATTACAGCGTTGGAGTATTTATAAATGATGAACTAAAAGCACTCCGTGCATTTTACATACCTAAAGTAGGTGAAGCGGATCATTTAGCTGACGACGCTGGTGTTAGTCAAGAAGATACGATATATTCAGAAATAACATTCATCGATGAATCGTTACGAGGTTATAATTTACAGCTAAAAATGGGACGCGTTTTGTTAGAGCAGTTAAGAGAAGATAAACGGTTTAAATATTTAATCGGTACAGTGATGCCAAAGAACATAGCGAGTTTAAAAAACACGTTAAATTTAGGGTTAAAAATCGTGAATACGAAAATCAAATATGGTAATAAACGAAGACATATCCTTTTTCTAGATTTAGAAAAGGAACTAACATATCATGGTGAACCAATTAAAATAAAATACGACGATATCGATTGGATGTTACTATATGGTAAAGATTATATCGGTGTAAAATTTGAAGACGAATATATTACGTATTACAAAAAATGAGAGTCACGTTGAGTGACTCTCATTTTACATTATAACATCGACTGGCTTTGGCCAGAAAAGATACAGTGCACATATGAATAGTACTAATCCTATAAACAAAATGACGAATCCGAGTTTGTTTTTTCGTAACATTGCTAAGCCATACACGATTAAAAATATACCAAATAGGAAAGCAAAAACCATAGGTAGAAACATAATCTACACCTCATTTTCTATATATATCACTCTGTCGTGACGAAGAGCGACTTCTTCATCGTGTGTAACTGTGATCAGTGTCGTGTTATACTGCTTATTTAAATCAAATAATACATCTAATATAATATTTTTATTTTTTTCATCTAAAAATGCAGTCGGTTCATCGGATAAAATAATATCAGGCTTCATAATAATTCCACGTAAAAATGCGACACGTGCTTTTTGTCCACCTGAACACTCAGAAGGTAGGTGATCGAGTACACTCGTAATACCAATTTCATCAGAAATCTTGTCGAAATATTGTTCCGCTTTAACACGTCTCTCTTTAGACGCATATAGTAGGGGGAGTTTAATATTTTTTTCAACTTTTAACGATTCGATTAACGATGACTCTTGGAGTACAAAGCCGATATTTTCATTTCTCAACGCTGCTTTTTTAGATTCTGAAAAACTATCGACTGTTTCATTGAACAGTTTTAAAGAACCTTCATACTCGTTATCTACTAGCCCTAAAATATTTAAGAGGGAAGTTTTACCGACACCAGATTTACCCATAATTGCGACCTTTTCGCCTTCATTCACTGTAAGAGAAAAGTCATTTAGTATAGATGTCTTTTTGTTTTTAAACATCTTTCTTTTTAAACTTAAATCAATCACTTGACTCATTCGAACACCCCCAAAGTAAATGGAATTTTTTTGAATTTATAAACCATAATTTCTGTTAACACAAATGATATAAGTATGTTCGATATAAATATCCCACCAATGATTAACCAACTCTCAGGCAAGATACCAAAATATCCAAAAACCATACTGCTATCTATTTTCATGACATATGACTCATAGCTTACTAGCTTTAATGCGACAATTAATGCGATAGTATTCAGACTAAGTAACACAATAAAGAACGTATTTAAAATGATTCTCAGTTCTTTATAACTTAGTCCAACGATAAAGTTAACAGCGAATATCTTTTTCAGTAAGCGACTTGCGATAGATGCGTTCCAGTATATTAATACTGTGAGTAATATGAATAATATTGCGAATATAACTAATTGTATTGTGAATCCGATTTTTAAATATTGATTAACTTCATCAATGTTTTCTTCAGGTGTATAAAAATTAAAGGGGACTCCAAATCTATTTTTCATTTTTTCTTGAACAGCTTTTATATCTTCTTCAGAATCCGTAAATATAAGTAAATCATGAATACCGTTCATCGTTATCTCTCTATTTGCACTCGTCAATATATCTTCATTTAATGGCATGATAATTGAGTAGTTAAGATATTGACGAGTGATTGGTAAATACATATTGGAAATTCTACTGTCGCGCTCTAAAATACCAGTTACTACATATTCATTGAAATCATTCCCACCGTATGTCTCCGGTATCTCTATAATATCCCCAATATTATATGTTTTAGATAATCCTTCTCCAATTAATATAGGAATAGGATCTACATTTGGTTTAAAGTCAAAATATAAATCGTCACCTTTTTGTATTTTAAATTGATAAGTGTTATAGTAATTTTCATCGTAATACATCACATGAACATTATGAAGATTATGATCATTCTTGATACCTAGGACAGAGGAGCCTTCATGTTTAACTCCGAATTTATAATTTTCTATAAGATATTTATAAAAATCTTGCGCGCTTTCTTCAGAAATAGGAGCCATATTATGGAAATCTTTAACTTTCATATTACTTATGTATACATCGTTGTTCGAAAGTCTATTTAAAACTTCTGAACCGCGTTCCGCATGCATCAAAGTACTGATACTAAAGTATGTAAACGAATTCAAAAGTAGGAACAACATAAAGATTACCGAAAATAGTAGGGGACGCTTGATAAATATTTCATCCACAAAGAAAATAAACCTTTTCACTTAAACTTCACCCCTTGTAAAGAGATTAATATGTATATACTAAATAGTAAGAATAAAAATAACGATTCTAAGATGTTGATACCAATCACTAAGCTAATCGTAAAAGATATTACTGTACTTGTCAGTAACAATATTGAGTGGCAGTATAAAAATCTTTTCCTTATATTTTGCATCGTGTCACCGACTATAAATCTTGAGACTATTTCCACTTTCTTTTTTACAAAAAATTGATAATGTAATAGCACTATCACGAAAGAAAAAATTATTGATATTGGTATTCTTAATATTATAAATAGATCAGCGAAACCACGAAATATTTCATTTTCATCAATTAATATATAATCAATTTTTAAAAGAGAAATATTTATGATGTAACATATTAGATACATTATAAAAAAATAAATCATTTCATTTTTACGAAATAGGCTCAAATTCATTTGATAAATTCCTCCTTTCTAATTAATATATACAATATAACTTATATATATTAATTAGATTATAATTAGTTTCCTTTAGAAAAGCTAATAAAATATAAATAAATTATAAAAAAACACTCTCATAGCATTTTGAGAGTGTTAAAAAAGTTTAAACTTTGAATTTTCTTCTTTATTGTAATGTAGTTTTACTACGAATGGATACGACAAACTTGGTGATCCAATAAAAGTGTATTGTTGTTCGAGTTTAATGTTTCTTTTTCCTACTGGGTCATAAATAACGACGGAATTATTGTCCTTTTCAATCGTAATATATTGTCCTCTTGGTTTTTTCACAATGTTCGTCACTTTGTAGTTAGAGAACTTCAAAGGTGTATTTGGACGATATTCTCCTTTTTTAAACTTCGGAATATCCGCTTCATAATAGTCATCTTGTAAATTATACGCATGTACAACGTCTTGTATTTGTTGACTCATCACATTATCTGGAATTTCTTTTGGGTTATAATATAACCGATCTTGTTGATATAACCCGATAATGATTGTTGTAATGACTAAACTAACTACTGTAAATCCTGCCCACATCGCAGTACGTTCGTGGAGTGATTTTTTTACAGTTACCGTAAAAAAGTACAGCGTGATTAAAGCAAATATAATCGATAATATTAAGTACGTGTTCATAACATCACCTAAAAAGAGTATTAGTTAAATTTTAGTTGAAGTATTTAGAAACCGCAACGTTAATTAATGATTGGTTCAATAATAATTTCAACATTACCTCGTATTGCTTTAGACACCATACAATTTCGATCTGCGATTTCAATTAAACGATCGATGCGTTTATGAAGTTTATCAGTTTCATTCACTGAAATAGTAGGGCGATGCGTAATTTTTTCCATTTTAAATTGTTCATCATCACTTAAAGAAGCGGTGCCGATAGATGTTAGTTCAATCGTAACGTCAGTAAATCTCGCACGCTCTAACGCTGCAGACAGACTAATAATATAGCAACTTGAAGCGGCCGCAACTAACAACTCATCTGGATTTGAAGCATTACCGGGCCCACCAAGTGAACTTGGTATTGAAATATTTCCATTTAAATGATCCGCTTTAAATTCTCCTGTAGAATTTCTTCCATTATTCCAAAGTGTTTGAACTGTAAAATCATGCATAATCATAGAATCACCTTTAAATTTATTTTATTATATTAGTGAAAGGAAGTTTTTATATGAAAGTAACGTTTAGAATATTATACTCAATTTTATTAATGGGTGCAGGAGTATTACACTTTATTAATTTAGAAGGATTTAGAAGAATCGTCCCATCAGTATTACCTTGTAAGACGTTTATCGTAAAATTTACTGGTGTATTAGAAATACTATTTTCGGTTTTATTATGGGTTAAAAGTAAAAATAACATATACGGAAAGCTTATCGCATTATTTATGATTGCAGTATTTCCAGCGAATGTATACATGGCTTTAAAGAAAATTCCATTTAAACCAGGCACTGAAGCAAATCCATACGTATTATACGGACGCCTTCCACTTCAAATCCCACTAATCATCGGAGCATTAAAATTAGGTAGAAGATAAGAATAAGACCACTAAGATAGTATTGACTATCTTGGTGGCTTTTATACTATATCTTCTTTACAAATTCTGATTTTAACTTCATCTGGCCAAAACCAGGAATCTTACATTCAATATCATGTCCGTCCTCAGGTTCTATTAGTCTAATACTCTTAATATTAGTTCCTTTTTTAATCGAATCAGAAGAACCTTTAACTTTTAGATCTTTAATCACAGTGATTGAATCACCATCGTTTAAAATCGTGCCATGAGCATCACGAACGAGTTGAGATTCCTCAAACTCAAGTTGAGAATCCTTCGTCCATTCATGACCACACATTGGACAAATATACAATTGACCATCCTCATATGTATACTCCTGATTACAACTTGGACAAGCAGGTAATGTTGTACTCATTAAAAAGCCTCCTAAATAATATTTTCTCTAAATATAATATCTATTCCTTTTTATTATACTTAATATTTATTTATTTTACATAGTTGTGACGAGTAGGATGACAAGAAATGCACATTGATCTCATTAGATAGAGATATAGTTTAGAACCTAAAATTTTATTTTACATGTATGATTATTTCACCGAGATAATCTCCTGAAACATCGTCAGAAGCAATTAAAGTAACCGGTGTCTCTGTGTCTCTTAAGTCATACGCAATTATGTTTTTTAAAGAACCATCTTTTTTAATAATGTCTAACTGAGTTTCTAGTGCCCAGTCATATTTATTCATATATGGAGTAGGGCCGACATATAAGCGCTTTAATGCATTTTCCTCTTCTTGAAAAGCATCAAAAGCGATCATATATCCATATAGAGGATTAATATCTTCATTTGTTTTATTTTTTACTTCGTATGTAATAACAAGTTGAGCATTTTCTTGATATTCATATGTGCCCATTGGAATTACTTCGGATTCAAGAATTGTTACATTAACATCTCTTAAATATGCAGTCTTATTCTCCAAATATTGTTTTCCATCTGTGACTTCCTCTCTGGCAACAGAAGATCTCATTTCACTAACATCGGAATTCTGAGAATGTTCTACTGGTTCATTTGAACAACCCGTAAGTAAAAATAGAACAGGCAACGCAATTGTAAAATATACTTTCTTCATAGTTTCTCCTAATAAAGTTGTAAAAAAGCCTCCAAAAACAGACGTTTTGGAGGCTGGTAATTATTATCTTGAATAGTACTCAACGATTAATTGTTCGTTGATTTCAGCTGATAATTCGCTACGTTCTGGTTGACGTACGAATGTACCTTCTAATTTATCAGCGTCAAAGTTTAGATATTCAGGAACAAAGTTGTTGAATTCGATAGCTTCTTCGATGATGTTTAATTTTTGTGATTTTTCACGTACAGCAACTGTTTCACCTGGTGAAAGTTGGTAAGACGGGATGTCTAATACTTTACCGTTAACAGTGATGTGTCCGTGGTTTACTAATTGACGTGCTTGACGTTGTGTTTTAGCTAAACCTAAACGTAATACTACGTTGTCTAAACGTGAAGCAAGTAAGATCATGAAGTTTTCACCGTGAATTCCAGGCATTTTACCTGCACGATCGAATAATGTACGGAATTGACGTTCGTTAATTCCATGCATGTAACGAAGCTTTTGCTTCTCTTTTAATTGTAAACCGTATTCTGAGAGTTTAACTCTTTGGTTTGGTCCATGTTGACCTGGAGCGTATGGACGCTTTTCTAATTCTTTACCTGTGCCTGATAATGAAATACCTAGGCGACGTGACTTCTTCCAAGTCGATCCTGTATAACGAGCCATTATTGACTCCTCCTTAATGATATATTTATGCAAATAACATCATAAGGGGTAGTTACTTCTATGGATATGTGATTCAAAGTGTCTTCGCCTCATAGCATTGGTTACACAACACATCGCAACCGCTAATCACATAAGGTCATAGAATAAATACCTGCTACTTATATTGTTCATTTACACAATTTATTATATTACTTGAATCTCTACGTTTTGTCAACAGTTTATCGATTATAAATACTTTTTAATTATCTCTACGACTTCGATTAAACCAACGCGGTCTTCTTCATCGAATCGTTCATAAATCGGTGCATCGATATCTAACACTCCGATTCCTTTATCGTCTTTATAGATCGGTAATACGATTTCTGATTTACTAGTTGCGTCACACGCGATATGGCCTGGGAATTCTTCGACGTTATCAACGATAAATACGTCGTTACCTCTATAAGCAGTTCCACAAACACCTTTACCAACTTCAATAGTCGTACATGCAGGTTTTCCTTGGAACGGACCAAGGACGAGTTTTTCTAGTTCTTCATCGTATAAATAAAACCCGACCCAGTTAATATCTTTTAGAAAGTGGTTAAGTAGTGCAGAAGCATTTGCCAAATTAGCAGTTATGTTTAAGTTTTCCTCAAGTAATGCATCGAGTGCTCCGTGTAGTTCTGAATAGTTTTTAAGCTGAATATCATCAAACATTATATATCCTCCTAAAGTAACTGTTACATTTTTAAAAATTATACTGTTTATTGTTTTTTCTTTCAAAGAATTAGTCTATAATTGATAATAAGTTGAGGAGGGTAATTGTATGTGGGTTTACATTTTAATTGGACTGATTATCCTTGTTATTATAGTAATCGGATTACTGTTGTTTTTAAGAAAATCAAAACTTGAAGAAGTACAGAAAAAAGAAGCACGATTACAAGATGTAATTCAATTACCATTTCATTTAGATTTAGAAAAATTAAAAACATACAATCTACATGGAGAGGCAAAAGAATTATACGAACACTTGGATGAGAGATGGAAAGATGCGTTATCCAACAATAAGACGCATGCAGAAAGCAATTTTAAAGCTGCAAATGAAAATTTAAAGAAATTTAAATTTAGTGATAGTAAAAAGAACGAAGATAATGCCGTTCAACATATCGGTAATATCGAGACTACATATGATGCGTTAACAGTTGAAATTAACGACTTTATGAAACAAAATGCTGAGAGCAAAGAGTTATATGAAGAGTCGGTTACGCTTCAAAGAGAAGCAAACCGTGACGTTTTAGCAGATGGCCATAAATTCGGTGACTCGAGAAAACCATTAGAATCGTTAATCAACTCATATGAACCAGAACTAGAGAAGTACAACACACTCATCGATGAGGGGAATTACAATAACGCACACGATCATATCGTAGAAATTCACGAAGAACTTACGAATTTAAAAGAGAGTATGGAGAAAATCCCTGCGCTTATTAAAGAAGTTCAAAAAGACTTACCAACACAATTTCAAGAAGTCCGTTATGGTTGTAGAGAGTTAAGATTAGACGGATATGATTTAGAGCATATCAAAGTCGATACGACGCTATCACGCTTACGTACAGAATTAAATTTAATCGAGCCTAAAATTGCAAAATTAGAATTAGAAGAAGCAGAAGAAGATTTAGAACGTATTCACAGCGAACTCGATGATATGTATGACTTAATTGAACACGAAGTCGAAGCGAAAATTAAGTTCGATGATTTACGTGACAAAGTGAGTGATATGCTGTTTAAAGCGAAAGACACAAACATGTCATTACGTACTGAAATTAACTTTATTAAAGATGCATATTATATTAACGATAGAGAAATTCAAACAATTCATAAATATGAATACGAAATCGAAGATCTCGTTACGATGTATGCAGATATTGAGTCTGAAGTTAATAAAAATACGACGCGCTATAGTCAGATTATCGATAACTTAGAACACATCGATCATACGATTGAAGATATTAATGAAAAGCAAGAAGATGTACTAGATTACTTACAGTCGTTAAAATACGATGAAGAGGAAGCAATCGATAATACGAACTTAATCGATGACAAAAAAGAAGAAGTCATGCATAGATTAACGACGTCAAACCTTGTGAGAATTCCAGAGCAGTTTATCGTTATGAAGCATGAACTCGATAACGAAGTGAAAGAAATCGATAGATATCTTGAACGTCGTCCGTTAAATGTACGTTATATTAAAGAAAAAGTCGATAAAGCAGTCATTTTATTAAACAACTTCGAGCAAGAAGCGTATGAAGTCATTCACGACTCTGAACTGTCTGAGTTAATTATTCAATACGCAAACCGTTATCGTAAAGATAACAGTACATTAGATGGTGAAATTGAAGAAGCGACGCGTTTATTCAATGAAAATAGATATAAACGTGCACTTCAAATTGCAGAACATGCATTACGAGAAGTTGATGAAGATGCAGTAAAGCGTATCATCGACTCATATGAAAACAGATGAGAGACTTAGGAGCATTCCTAAGTCTTTTTTATGGTAGGTGAAGGAAACAATGATTTATTTTGACAACGCAGCAACGACATGTCCATTAGACGACGTCTTACAGACGTATGACACGGTAAATCGAAAATATTTTTATAATACAGCAAGTTTAAGTAAAGGTGGACAAGAAGCGAGAAAGCTTCTTGAAGCTTCTAGAACACAGATCAAGCAACTATTTAAATTAAATGATTACGACTTACTATTTACTTCTGGAGCCACAGAAAGTAATAACATCGTGATTCAAAGCGTCATTAAAAAGAAAAAACAATTCGGTCGAACGGTGCTCGTTTCAGAACTTGAACATCCGAGTGTTATCGAAGTACTGAGACATATTGATGGGATCGAATTAGTATTTATTGATACGACACCGGAGGGAATCATTGATATCAAAGATTTACAAGAAAAGATGTCGGATGATGTAATCTTTGTATCGGTTATTGCAGTTAACAATATTATCGGGAGTATTCAACCGATCGAGAAAATTGTTGACGTCATCAAGCAATATAACAGAGCATTTTTACATGTCGATGCAACCCAAGCTGTCGGTAAGGTAAATATCGATTATCGCGGGGTGGATGCTGTGTCGTTTTCAGCGCATAAGTTTTATGGCGTTAAAGGTGTAGGTGGATTATTTGTTAAAAATATTGCGCAGTTAAATCCAGTGATGTACGGTGGCGGACATGAATATAACGTGAGAAGTGGTACGGTAAACTTACCTGGTATCGCGTCTACTGCGAAAGCACTACGTTTATCTTTTGAAACGATGGAAGATACGTATAATAAGTTGAATTCGTTTAACGATAAAATACGTGAGGCGCTTCGACAATATGAAGGGGTATATATCCAGCCTAAACATGTACCACATTATATTAACCTGTCGATTACAGGTGCTAAAGGTGAAGTCATTGTGAACGCACTAAGTAAACGTGATATTTATGTATCTACAACGAGTGCATGTGCGTCACAACGTAACGCACCGAACGAAACACTCATCGCGATGGGAAATCCGTTACGTGTGATTGAAGGAAGTATCCGTCTTACGATGGGACAGTATACGACTGAAAGTGAAATAGATACGTTTATAAAAGTATTTGATGAAATATATAAAGAATTAGGAGATGTCATCGTTGAAATATGATTTACTACTTGTTCGTTACGGCGAACTTACGTTAAAAAAGAAAAATAGAAAGATGTTTATCGGTAAATTAGTGTCGCAAATCGAACGTGCTTTAGAAGGACTTGACATCGTTATCCGTGCGAATAGAGATAGAATGTACATCGATCTAGAAAATGAAGATGCATATGAAGTCATCAATCGATTAAAACATGTGAACGGAATATTAAGCATGTCGCCAATTATTCGTCTTGAAAAAACGGATGAAGCGATGAAAGAAAATGCATTACTATTAGAGTCAACATTTAAAGAGGGCGATACATTTAAAGTTGAAGTAAAACGTATCGACAAAGCGTACCATTTAAAGACACATGAAATTCAGCAGTTAATCGGTGGTCACGTCGTAAAAGAAACAAATCGACCAGTGAATATAAATCATCCAGATCATACGATTATGATAGAAATTCGTTATGACGGAATTTATATGTACAGTGAAGTGTATGACGGGGTCGGTGGATTACCACTTGGAACAGGTGGTAAAACTGTTTTAATGCTTTCTGGTGGAATCGATAGCCCAGTCGCTGGATTTGAGATTATGCGTAGAGGTGTTGAAATTGAAGCAATTCACTTTTTCTCTCCACCGTATACGAGTGAACAATCGTTAGAAAAAGTAAAGACACTTGTAGATATTATGGCAGATAAAACCGGTGTCGATATTAAAATGCATATCGTACCATTTACAAATATTCAAACGACTATTTACGATAAAATACCTGATGGATATTCGATGACGACAACGCGACGTATTATGTTAATCATCGCAGAACGTCTCGCACGTAAAATCGGTGCGGAAGCGGTCGTAAATGGAGAGAATATTGGACAAGTTGCATCGCAAACATTAACGAGTATGAATACGATTAATGCAGTGACAAATTTCCCAGTACTACGACCATTACTCACATATGAAAAGAATGAAATAATACAAAAAGCAGTGAATTACGGTACGTACGAAACTTCGATATTACCGTTTGAAGATTGTTGTACTATTTTTAAACCAAAACAACCAAAGACATCACCCAATCTAGAGACGGTCATAAAATATGAATCTAATGTCGACTTTGAACCACTCATCGAAGATGCGTTAAATCAAATCACAACATACACATCAAAAAACGAACAAGAATCTACAGAATTTGAGGATTTACTGTAATCCACTGTGTTATACTAACTCATACAGATATTAAAGGAGATGAACTTATGAAACGAACGATTGCATTAGTCGCAGCAATTGCCTTACTGATTTCAGGCGTTGTAATGAGCGTATTTAATGTATTCCAAAAAGATCAATTTGAAGACTTATTTAGTAGTCTTGCAGATGATTCACCTGTTAGCGTTATTGAAGAAGGTGACCCGTCAAATAGAATCGCGGTCATTAGTGTAGACGGCGTCATTCAAGATACACCGCAAGGTAGCGGATTATTTTCTGGAGTAGCGGGTTATAATCATCGTTTAACAGTTGATGCTTTAAAAGAAATTATTGAAGATGATTCAGTGAAAGCAATTTTACTCGACGTAAATTCACCAGGTGGTGGAGTATTTGAAAGTGCTGAAGTGTACAAGTACTTAAAAATCGCAAAAGATAAAGGGAAAATTATCTACAGCTCAATGGGTAACATGGCAGCAAGTGGTGGATATTATGTCTCAGCACCTGCAAATAAAATTTACGCAAGTAACGAAACTATTACGGGTTCTATCGGCGTAATTATGCAAAGTATCGATTACAGTGAGCTTGCTGAAAAATACGGCGTAAAGTTTAACACATATACATCAGGCGATATGAAAGACATGTTATCAGGAGCAAAAACTCCATCTAAAGAAGAAAAAGAATACGTTCAGCACATGGTAGATACGATGTTTGATGAGTTCGTAAAAGTTGTTGCTGAAGGGCGTAACATGAGTGAAGAAGAAGTACGTAAATTAGCAGATGGACGTGTATATCTTGGAAGTGATGCCATTAAAAACGGACTTGTAGATGAGATTGGATACTTTGATGACGCGCTCGCTGATTTAAAAGAAGAGATTGGTTCAGACAATCCACAGGTTTATACGTATGGTTATGGTTCAGGTCGTTTTTCAATGTTCAATTTTAACGGACCGAGCATCGTGAAACA
This sequence comes from Nosocomiicoccus sp. HMSC09A07, assembly GCF_001808485.1. NCBI lineage: Bacteria > Bacillati > Bacillota > Bacilli > Caryophanales > Staphylococcaceae > Nosocomiicoccus > Nosocomiicoccus sp. HMSC09A07. The sequence continues at coordinate 310,296 of NZ_KV793627.1, read as the reverse complement.
ATTATTTAACGATTCAGATGCGTTAATCGTTGAAAACTTAATCAATAAACGCCAAGGTCCAAAACCGATGTACTTATATGATGAGTAAGGAGTGAGATTATGAAAAGAGAAACAGTGTTCTTGCAAAAAGAAATGGGTTACCCTGTTGCAGATACGTTAATACGTCTCCTCGCATATATCGTTGATCTCATCGTCTTATGGTCGGTACGCCAAATCGCAATTATTCCGATTTTAACGATGCTAGGCGTCATGAATCAAAATGTTATTTTTGATGCAATTCCAATACGCAGCATTGTCGTAGCGGTCGTATTTTTCCTTTACTTCGTTTTAATGACATATTTCTTTGGCCAAACGTTAGGAAAAATGATTTTCGGTATTCGTGTTGTTTCAAGTAAAGGGTACGAGTTAACATTTGCTCAAGTATTATATCGAGAACTTATCGGTCGATATATTACGCAAGCATTATTAAACCTACCGTACTTAATGATTTTATTTAACGAAAATCGAATGGGACTTCATGATTTTATCGGAGACACATTAGTTGTAAACTCAAAAGAGGTTGAATATACTGTGGATGTAGAGACTAATAGAAAAGAAGGGCTGGTTTAATTTATGACGACAATTACTTTTGGTGGAAATGAAGTTAAATTAGACGGAAAAGCTGTTGAAGTTGGTCAACATATCGATAGTTTTAATGTCGTGAATAGCGAATTAAAAGATGTAGAACCGTTAAAAGAATATGCAGATACAAAAAAGCTGATTAGTGTTGTACCATCTCTTGATACAGGAGTTTGCCAAGTTCAAACGAAAACATTTTATAATAAAGCAGCAGATGTTGAAAACACACAGTTAATTACAATTTCAAACGACTTACCATTCGCTCAAAAACGTTTTTGTGCAGATGAAGGTATCGAAAATGCAGTGACTTTTTCAGATCATAAAGATCTATCATTTGCGAAACAATTCGGTACGCTAATGCCACATTTACGTTTACAAGCGAGAAGTGTATTCGTATTAGACGAAGACGATAATGTTGTTTACGTAGAATACGTACCTGAAGGTACTAATGAACCAGATTATGACAAAGCAATTGACGCTTTAAAAAATATTTAATCAATTGTTATAATAGGGCTATTCGAAAGAATAGTCCTTATTTTTTTAGAGGTGAACTTTTTAATGGAACTGAGTAATTTAGAAAAAATATACGAAGCATTAGTAAATAAAACAGATGACATTCATGAAGAGACTGGATTATCACGAATTGAATCATTGTCTCGAGCATTATTAGAAGTAAACGTAACGGGTACAAAAATAGAGAAGCGAAAAGCATTTCAATTTGCTTATTTAAAGCAGTTAAAAGAAGAGCAAGTTCAACCGAACCATCAACTAACTCCAGACGTCATCGGATACACAATCGGCTATATCGGCAACGTACTAAACGATAATAGTAGCGGTTCGGTTTTAGATGTCGGGAGTGGATCTGGCCATTTATCGATGACGATAAGTGAGTTAAATTCAGAACTACAGTTAAACGGTGTCGAAATCGATCCAACGCTCGCTGAGTTAAATGCAAATCTATGTGAATTTTTAGAGACACATATGAAGATATATCCGCAAAATATCATCGAACAAAACTTTATTAATCCAGTTGATTTAGTCGTTGGAGATTTACCTGTCGGTTTTTATCCGGTAGAAGTTGAAGGGTATACGACAGCGTTTAAAGAGGGCAGAAGTTTTGCGCATCTTTTAATGATTGAAGCGGGGATGAATAAAGCAAAAGAAGACGGTATCGGTATTTTTACAGTACCTTCTAATATCTTAACGGAAAATCAAGAAACGTTTAAAACGTATATAAAAGAAGATGTGACGTTACTCATGTTCTTAAACTTACCGAAGACTATTTTTAAAGACGAAAAAAGTCAAAAGTCTTTAATCGTACTGAAAAAAGGGCACGAGGCATTAAATAATAAAGATGTTTTAATTGGAGATATCCCTGATTTTAAAAACAAAGACAGTATGAAACAATTTCTATCAACTGTTGAAGCGTGGCACGAAAAATAATCAGATGTTTGTTTAAACGACTAAACGGATAGAATAGTAATACAGACTTTAAGGAGGATGTACGAAATGAAATACGACAAAATATATATTGACGGAGAATGGGTCAAACCTTCAACGTCTGACGTGATTGAAGTTGAGAATCCAGCGACAGAAGAAATTTTTACAACGGTTGCTAAAGCAAATAGTGAAGACGTCGATAAAGCAGTCGAAGCAGCAGCACGTGCATTTAAAAGCTTCAATGAAACGTCTTATGAAGAGCGTCAAAAATACGTTGAAGAAATTTTAAACGGTATTAAAGAGAGACAAGAAGATTTTGAGAAAGTCATTCGACAAGAATTAGGAAGTTCATATAACTACACGAAATCAGCTCAGGTGGAACAAGTAATCAAAGAGATGACACTCGCACTTGAAAACGCGGATAAAGTAAAATTTACTGAACATCATGATGGATTTGATTTAGTGCGTGAAGGTGTAGGTGTTGTAGCAGCAGTAACACCATGGAACTTCCCACTGAATCAGATTCAAAGAAAACTTACATGTCTTTTACTCGCTGGTGCCACAGTCGTACTAAAACCGAGTACGAAAACTCCAGTTTCAGCATTTTTACTTGCTGAAGTGATAGATAAAACAAGCCTTCCAAAAGGTGTATTTAATATCGTCCCTGGGTCTGGTAGTGAAGTTGGAGATGCGTTAACTGGACATGAAAAAGTTGATATGATTTCATTTACTGGATCTACTAAAGTAGGTCGAGGCATTTATGAACAAGCAAAAAGTAATATTAAAAACATACACTTAGAACTCGGAGGAAAATCACCGAACATTTTACTTCCTAAAGGTGATGCTAAAAGAGCAGTAAAACAATCGATGGACGCGATTATTAACAACGCAGGACAAGCGTGTTCAGCACTTACGCGTTTAATCGTCCCAGAATCTCGACTCGAAGAAGTTGAAGGATATGTTAAACAATATGTCGAAGAAAACGTACGTGTTGGAAATCCTGAAGATGAAAACAATACGATTGGACCAGTCGTCTCTAAAGAAGCTCAAGACCGCGTGTATGACTATATCGACAGCGGTAAACAAGAAGCGACGTTACTAATCGGTGGCGGTAGAGTAGAAAGTGAAGACAAAGGATATTACGTTGAACCGACGGTATTTACGAAAGTCGATAACAAGACTAAAATCGCCCAAGAAGAAATATTTGGACCAGTTTTATCGATTATCACTTATAACGATGTCGATGAAGCGATAGAAATCGCAAATGATACGACGTACGGGTTATATGGTGCAGTATTTGGTGAAAATGACGAAGAAGCATATGACGTTGCCAAAAAATTACGCACAGGTAGTATCATTATAAACGGTGCAGCAAGAAATCCAGCCGCACCATTCGGTGGTTATAAACAGTCTGGTATCGGTAAAGAAATCGGTTGGATCGGTATCGAAGAATATACAGAAACAAAAGTGTTATTTAAGGAGTAATATAAAAATAAGCCTCTACTTTTTAAAAAGTAGAGGCTATTTTCATGGGAATTAATTTACTTCATTTTGAACGAGCTCATCTGTTGCGACTGTCGGTTCAAAATCTTCAGGTAAAGTTTCAGTTCTTACAACTAATACATCACATGGTGCATGACGTACAATAGCTTCAGAGACCGATCCAATAATGAATCGTTCAACTGCGTTTAAACCTGTAGAACCAACGACAACTAAGTCTGCATTTGTGTCTTTAACAATTTTTTTAGGAATCACTGATTTCGGTGAACCGTATTCTACGAGTGTAACGACATCTAATACACCGTCAGCCAGTGCTTTTTCTTTATAGCCTTGTAAAAGCTTATCTGCAAAGTTTTTAGCACGTGCTGAAATCGTACGATCATACGCTTCAACTGATGCGTAACTTCTCGTATCAATAACGTTTGCGACGATTAAACGTGCGTCCGTTTTCTTAGCTAAGTTAACAGCTTTTTCAAATGCCCACTCTGCTTCGTGTGATCCATCGACTGCGATTAAAATGTTTTTGTAATCTAACATGTCATTTCCTCCTTAACTTTCAGTACACTATACCCTTTAGCGACTAAAAATAATCAAATAGTAATTAAAATTTGCTAACTTGTACTGTTAATTTTATTTTACCAAATTTTGTATGATAACGATAACATTTTTATGAATGAGTATGTTAATATAAAATAAAGAAAGAGTTTTCATAACAAAAGAAAAGGGGTTATACTTCATGATTATTGGTGTACCTAAGGAAATTAAAAACAACGAAAACCGTGTTGGGCTTACGCCGGATGCAGCATATGCATTTGTCCAAGCAGGACACGAAGTGCGTATTGAATCTGATGCTGGTGTTGGTTCTTTCTTCAGTAATGAAGAGTATGTAGAAAAAGGAGCAACAATTGTTTCATCAGCAAAAGAAGCATGGGACGTTGATATGGTCGTTAAAGTTAAAGAACCACTTAAAGAAGAGTTCGATTTCTTTAAAGAAGACCAAATTATCTTTACGTACTTCCACTTAGCACCAGAGGTCGACTTAACGAAAGCCTTAATTGATAAAAAAGTTACAGCGATTGCTTATGAAACAATCGTCGACAGATTTGGTGGATTACCACTATTACAACCGATGAGTGAAGTTGCTGGACGTATGGCAACTCAAGTGGCGGTAGAAAATTTATCAGCAATTAAAGGTGGACGTGGTATTTTACTTGCAGGTGTACCTGGAGTAGACCGTGGTAAAGTTACGATTATCGGTGGAGGTAACGCAGGTACAAACGCAGCGAAAATTGCGGTTGGACTCGGTGCGAGAGTTACAATTTTAGATTTAAACCCACATCGTTTAAGAGAGTTAGATGAGTTATTTGGTGATTCAGTGCAGACGTTAATGTCTACACCGATGAACATTAAAAAAGAAGTTGAGTCGAGTGACGTCGTCATTGGATCAGTGTTAATTCCAGGTGCAAAAGCTCCTGTATTAGTGACTGAAGAAATGATTAAAAACATGGGTGACGGTTCAGTCGTTGTTGACATCGCAATCGACCAAGGCGGTAACTTTGAAACATCTGACCGCATTACAACTCACGACGACCCAACGTACGTGAAACACGGTGTAATTCACTACACAGTTGCGAACATGCCAGGTGCAGTACCTAGAACGTCAACAATCGCATTAACAAACGCTACGTTACAATACGGTCTTCAAATCGCAAACTTAGGTGCTGAAGAAGCGGCAAAACGTAACGCAGGACTTAAAGAAGGCTTCAACGTGTATAAAGGTCACGTGACTTATAAAGCTGTTGCAGAAGCACAAGATTTAGAATACGTTGAAATTGATTCATTAATCTAATATACAGACTGTTTGAAAAGGGATGAGTGATTGTAGCTCATCTCTTTTTTCTACGGATTCAACGACTGGGATAATTTCAATACGCTTTCTCGCAAATGACTTTAGTTTTGCGAGCGGCTTTAATTCGTTATAGTTTTTAAAATCTATATTTCTCACATCATACATGACTGCAGTTGCGTTATGCTGAATGGCTAACTCTAAATTTTTAGACTGTAAAAAGTATGGGATATTGGAAAACGACGGGCCGATAATTAGGTGTTTATCCTTAACCATCGTTGACAGTTCTCTTAAAAAGTTACTGTCTAATTCATTCTTGACGATACATTGATCCGTCACGTAACCATCGATGCTATCCGTTTCTTTTATCGTTTCATAATGAATGTTTTGAATAATAAAAGGATCTAATTCATTTAAATAGTTGAGTGAAATTAGAACAGTCGAATTTTGATGCATCATTTTATACATCTTTGCAACGAGTGGATTAGATTCTAATTGGTGATTTGTAAAAAATACGAAGTCCTCAGATTCAGTCAATGAATTAACTTTAAAAATAGTAGTCATAACAACACCTCTAACATAATATAGCACATCTATATGGTTAATCTTTTAAAAATTCGGTTATAAATACAGTATATAAAGGAGGAAATATAATGACAAAAGTAACGTATCACGGACATTCAGTCGTTCAGTTTGAACACGATGGTGTAAAAGGGATTTTCGATCCTTTCATCACTGGAAATGAATTAACAGATTTAAAAGTTGAAGACGTAAAGGTAGATTATATTTTACTCACGCATGCACATAATGACCACGTTGGAGACACGGTTGAAATTGCTAAAAACAACGATGCAACAGTTATTGCGCCAGTTGAATTAGCGGGATATTTAGAAACTCAAGGATTAAACACGGTAGGCATGAACATCGGAGGAGAGAAGTCGTTTGATAGTATCAAAGTAAAATTCGTGCAAGCATTCCATTCATCAAGCTATACAGACGATGACGGAAACGTTCATTACGGCGGAATGCCTACAGGAATCATTTTAACTCTTGGCGATAAAAAGATATATCATGTAGGGGATACAGCAATCTTTAGTGATTTAAAACTCATCAATACATTAAATGGTGAGATCGATGTTGCATTCGTACCAATCGGTGACCACTTTACAATGGGAATTAGCGACGCGATTCACGCAACAGACGAATTAATTCAGCCACGTGTTGTAGTGCCTGTACATTACAATACATTCCCACCAATTGAACAAGATCCGGAAAACTTTAAACAAGCGCTCAAAACAGAGTGCCAGATTTTAAAGCCAGGTGAAGCGGTGACGTTTAAATAATCTCGATGTGAGGTTAAGGTCGGGTGGACTTTGTGTTTTTTCATCTTAATTAACAAAAATTAGTCATGTAGGTGAAAATTTGTTAAATATATTAGGATAATTAACAAAAATCGGCTGTGGCGGGCGAAATTTGTTAGATAAAAAATTATATTTAACAAAAATGGG
>NZ_KV793627.1:207621-303364 GCF_001808485.1 Nosocomiicoccus sp. HMSC09A07 | reverse complement strand
ACAAAATCAGGAAATTTTTGTTAAATATATTTGGTGATAAGAGTGTTTATATCATTTAGGGGAATAAATACACAATTGAAGGCGGTCGTTTAATCCTTATTAACAAAAATATGCCGTGCAGATGAAATTTTGTTAAATATATTAGGATAATTAACAAAAATTCGCTACGGCCTGCCAAATATGTTAGATAAAAAATTATATTTAACAAAAATGGGGCGTTGAGTCTGAAATTTGTTAAATATATCCGGATATCTAACAAAATCAGGAAATTTTTGTTAAATATAGTTGGCGGAAGTAGTATTTTCATTCTTAAGAAGAATAAATACACAAAAAGACCGGATTTTTAACACGAAACACCACAGCAATAGTTTTTTTAAAAACAAGATAAAACACCCCATCACCGAGGTGAAGTGTCAGATCACGTCGCTGGTTAGGGGTGTTTTTATTGTGATTTAAATTAATTAAATAAAATCTTACCGATATCAAGTGGGTGGATATTTTCGTCGCCTTTATAAACGCGCATGTTTCCACCAGAGATTTCGTCGATTAATAAGATGTCGCCTGTTTCTTTATCTCTACCGAATTCGAGTTTAATGTCGTAAAGTTCTAAGTCTTTTTTGAGTAGCTCGTCTTTAATGATGTCACAAATTTGAATCGTGAGTGATTCGATTTCGTCGTACTCTTCGTTTGTGAGGAGTCCTAATATATCGAGCGTTTCTTTTGATGCGACTGGATCTTGTCGTTCATCGTCTTTTAACGTAAATTCTACGACAGGTGATTTTAATACTGTGCCGTTTTCAATGTATTTACCATAGCGTCTGTAGTAACTACCAACCGCAACGTATCGGCAGATGACTTCTAATCCATCTCCGAAGTTTTCGATTTCATTTACGCGCATTTCTTTTTTATCTAAGTCGCTTGAAATGTAGTGTGTTGGGATATTTTTATCTTTTAAAATGTTAAAGAAGTGAGATGTCATTTCTAATCCAGCACGACCTGAACCTTCTACAGTCAGACCAACTTGGTTTTCACCTGGATCAAACACTCCGTCTTTACCTGTCATATCATCTTTAAAATAGAGGACGATATCTCCGTTAGTATCTTTAAATACATCTTTCGTTTTACCAGTATAAATACGTTCCATAACAAACTCCTTACAAATCAGTGATATATTAATCATATAAAAAAATTACGCTATTGTCATTTTAAAATTTAAAAAAACCACCTAACTTTTTTGTTAGATGGTTTCTACATAATCTTATTGTTTATTGAGTTTGTCGTATGCTTCATCTTCAATCGGTAAGTTTGATTTAAAGTATTTACGTGCTTTGTTAAAGTGTGTCACGTTAATAATTCCTAAAGCGATAAAAATACCACCGATTATATATGTCACAACCGTATTAAACTGAACGATTGAGTTTGTACCGAAGATGATTAAAAACACGCCAAACCATAATCTAGCCATCGCGTTATAGTAAGCTTTTCTCACGTCACGTTTCGTACGAATTTGACGTACTTTGTAGATGAAGAACATTAAGAAACTTACGATTAGCGCTGTGACTAATGTAGTAATTAACAATTGAAAACCAGTGCTCATTATTACAACTCCATTCTACTGTAGTATAATTGCTTAAAGGGAATATCACAACTATTAATGAGGTGTTTTTATATGTTTAAAAAATTTTTAAATCAATTATCATCACTAAATCAATATAAAAATGAAGCGTTTCAAAAAATTGAATCCGCAAATTCGATTGTGATTTTACGACATATTCGTCCAGATCCAGATGCTTTAGGATCTCAACTCGCTTTAAAAAAGTTTTTACTCAATAAGTTTCCAGAGAAAAAAGTACGCGCTCTCGGAAGTACTGAAGAGAACTTAGAATTTATGGGTGAACTTGACGATGGCGAAATTACTAACGAAGATCTCGTTATTATTTTAGACACGGCTAACGTCGAAAGAATCGACTACGACGGAGATTATAGAAATGGTCAGTACGTTATTAAAATCGACCACCATCCAAATGTCGAGCCATACGGAGATGTTAATATCGTAGAAACATCTGTGTCGTCAACGTGTGAACTGTTATATATGTTTTTATCGTTACTTGATAGTGACGCTATTAATGAGGACGTTAAGTCACTCGCGTATTTAGGAATTGTCGGAGACACTGGTCGATTTTTATATAATTCACATGAAACGACTTATGACGTCATGAGTGACATTTCTAAAGGGGGTTTAGACACGAATAGTCTATTACTAGAACTGTACAAAAAATCGTTAGAAGACTTTAAATTTACTGGGTTTTTAATCAGCAACTTTAACTTAACAGATAGAGGTGTACTCAGTGTCTTTGTGTCGATTGAAGACCGTGAAAAGTACGGGGTAGATGAGGCGAATGCTGCGTTACAAGTGAATGTGTTTAGAGAAGTTGAAGAAGTTAAAGTTTGGTTTATGGCACTTGAAACAGAAAATGATATCCGTGTACGTCTACGTTCTAAAGATGTGCCGATTAATGACGTTGCGCAACATTTTGGTGGTGGCGGACACAAACACGCGAGCGGCGTTCGTTTCAGAAGAAGAGAAGATTTACAGCTGTTAATTGAAAAGTTAGAAGAAAAATTATAAGAGGCGGAGTGAATACGAATGATCAATTTAAATGTGCATAGTAGCTATGAATTTTTAAATAGTAATATTCAAATTGATCGCCTTATAAATATTTTAAAAGAAGACGACCAGCGTTCTGTTGCGATTACGGACTTCAATAGTATGCACGGTGCATATGAGTTTTTACAAAAAGCACAGACAAATGATATAAAACCTATCGTTGGACTAGAGATTAGTATAAAAGATGATTTTAAGACGAGCGATATTGTGTTGTATGCAAAAAGTTTAAAAGGTTTTTATTTTCTATCTAAACTATCTTCTAGAATTAGTTATAAAAAAACTGAAGTCATTCCATTATCATTTCTAAGCGATATTACAGACTGTATTGCGGTTCTTAAAAATGATGAAGGATTTAACATCTTTGAATATATAAACATCCCTGACGAGGATAAGTATACTGCGCATACTGTTAATAGTACGTATAAAAAAGCCTACATTCGTCCGAGTTACTACTATAAAAAAAGTGATGCTGCAGTCGTTAACGTATTAAATGCCATTAAAGAGAACGAAAAAATAGACTTACAATATTTAAACGAAACAGACGGTGACGACTTTATTAAACTACAAGCGGATGTCGCTAAATATAGTGATTATTTAGAAACGAACAAAGAAATCGTCGATAAATGTGACGTCTATCTGCCGAAAGTGGAATATACACTACCGAAGTTTACAGAAGGGTCAAGTGAAGAGTTATTAAAAGAAGAATTAAAAGATGCGATAAAACGTAAAATAGGACATATGACAGACGCATACCGTGACCGACTAAATAAAGAATATACAACAATCGTCAACATGGGATTTGCAGATTATTTTTTAATCGTTTCAGATCTCATCAGATATTGTAAAAACAATGAAATTTATGTCGGTCCAGGTCGTGGGTCATCTGGAGCGAGTTTAGTCGCGTATTTACTTGATATTACTGACATTGATCCGATCGAGTACGATTTACTATTTGAACGATTTTTAAACGAAGAGCGTGTCACGATGCCAGATATCGATATAGACTTTGCATCTGTCGATCGTCCGAAAGTAATCGATTATTTACAGCAAAAATACGGCGAAATGCACGTTGCGAACATTTTAACTTATAACAATATGACAGCTAAAAGTGCTGCGCGTGAAGTGGGCCGTATATTTAGCTTTAATGACAGTGAACTAAAAGAAATTTCAAACATTATCGATGAAAATAATGTTGACCTGGAACAAGCGTTTAACTCTGAAAGGTTTAACAACTTAATTGAAACAAATGTTAAATATAAGCTGTTAAAAAAATACGCATTAAAAATAGAAAACTTACCACGAAACACTTCAATTCATGCTAGTGGGGTACTGCTTGGTAGAAATCCTTTAAACGAAGAAATACCAATCATGTTTAATGAAACAGGTGTCATAAGTCAGTGGCCGATGGAAGACTGTGAAAAAGTTGGGCTTTTAAAAATCGACGTCTTAAGTTTACAGACGCTGTCGTTAATTCGCTATATGAGTACTCGTATCAAAACACGTAATCACGATTTTGACGTAAATAAAATACCTTTAGACGATAAAAAAACATTTCGACTATTATCTGCTGGAATGACAGCTGGTATATTCCAATTAGAATCTGATGGAATTACGAAAGTAATCGAACGTTACAAACCGAATAGTTTACTCGATCTTGCGCTCGTTCTTGCGATGTACAGACCAGGTCCGATGGAACAAATCGACCATATCATCGACATTAAACATTCTTCAAAAAAGGTCGTTTATCCGCATGATGATTTAAAAGAAATTTTAAAAGATACGTACGGAGTCATGATATTTCAGGAACAAATTATGCAGACGACTCGAAAAATTGCAGGGTTTAGTTTGCAAGAAGCGGATATTACACGACGCGCGATGGCGAAAAAGAACCGCGACGAGTTAATGCGTGAAAAAAGTAAGTTCATTGAAGGCGCTGAGAGGAATCACTATAGCCGTGAAGTGAGTGAACACTTATTTGATTTAATTTTAAAATTCGCTGATTACGGTTTTCCAAAAAGTCACGCGCTCGTCTATGCGTTAATTACGTACAGAATGGCGTATATAAAAGCACATTTCCCGGAAGAGTTTTATGCGGTCATGCTGCTTGACCATAAGACGAAAGAAGAAAAACTTGCAAATACGTTACGTGAGTTAAAACGATTAAAGGTTCATATAAAACGACCAAGTATTCATGAGTCGTTTTATAACAATACGAGCAAAGACGGATTACGTCTCGGATTTTCGATGATTAAATATATAACGAAAGATATCTCAAATGCAATTGTTGAAGCAAGAAAAGAGAAACAGTTTGAAGACGTGTACGATTTTGTATCACGTATGAATCAGTTAAGTATAAGATTAAACGAAAGACAACTTCGCGCTTTAATTCTTTCAGGTGCGTTCGATGACTTTAATCGCTCGAGAAAGTCGTTATTACAACAATCTAAAAAAGCATTAGATTCCATTAAAGATGGCGTAGACCAAATTAATTTACTCGACATGGTGCTCGGTTTAACAATAATTCGCCCTGAGGATGAAGACGTCGAAGAAATGGCCCAACAAGAACTCATCGATGGAGAAATCGAAATGCTTGGATTTAATATTTCAGAGCATCCAATCATTACAAAACATAATGATGTTCAATATATTCCGTTTTCATTACTCGATCATAAGTCTAATAAACAACGAGGTATTTTTCTCGTTTCTATACTTAGTGTGAGACAAATAAGAACGAAGAAAAATGACGACATGGCTTACGTATCAATCACAGACGGGCATACTGAAATGGATGCGGTACTTTTCCCGAAAGACTATATGATCAACTTATCAAAACTTCAACAAGATATACTCGTAATCGACGGTCGGATGGATGAGTACAGAGGTAAAAAACAATTAATCATCTCTAGGGTTTATATTGTGGATGATTTTATAAGAAATTATATTAAAGATACGAAGTATGTCTATGTAAGAAATTACGAAGATACGCAGTTTAAAAAGCTGTTATCATCGGAAGGAATTCCAGTTTTTGATATGGAACAAACGAAACTTGGACACATGCAACATAACAATTTAAATCGACTTATAAATCTGTTAGGAAAAGAAAATGTACGTTTTATGAAATGAAAATTGCTTGAAAATTTAAATCATGTTATTATCAGTGGTACGACCACTGAAATGGCAGGTATAAAATGAACCAGAAAACTAGATTTGAATATATTTTAACTGAACTAGAAAAAATCATTCGTGAGACGAATATTCATCCTGGAGACCGACTTCCAAGTGAACGATATTTAAAAGAAGAGCTAAACGTTTCGCGTCAAAGTGTACGTGAAGCTTTAAGAGCGTTAGAAATGTTAGGTGTCGTTCACGTGAAAATTGGAGAAGGTACATATCTCGCTGATTTTAAAGAACATCGATTATTTGATATCATCGGACGATTTTTAATTAAAACGGATGCACAACGTGATGAGTTAATGGAAATCAACGAATTATTCGAACGATATATCGATGAAAAATATGACGGCAAAAAAACGGTTGAAGAATCGGATAATTTAATATTATCTACAATTTATACGATCATTAAAAAATATACAGATTAACAAAATGTCGAGGGGAAATTATGTTAAAAGACTTATTTTATAAACTTAACAAAAAAGTAAACGAACCGACCAAAAAAGGAACATATAAAGATTCAGAACCAGTAATGACAAAATGTCCACAGTGTAAAAGCTTACTCTATACAAAAGAGTTAGTAAGTAATGTCCACGTGTGTCCAAAATGTGAGTATCATTTCCCAATCACTAGTGACGAGCGTCTCGACGCATTATTCGATAAAAATAGTAAAAAGTTATTATTCACAAATATTACGTCGAAAAACCCATTAAACTTCCCGAACTACGTGTCAAAATTAGAAAACGATAAACGTCGAACGGGGCTCAATGAAGCGCTTCGTGTTGCACATGGAGAAATTGACGGACACGAAGTCGTGATCGCTGTGATGGATACACGCGTCCGCATGGGTAGTATGGGAAGTGCGGTTGGTGAAATGCTCGCACAAGCATTTAACTATGCAACGGACCATCGTTTACCCGTCATCGTGTTCACAGCAAGTGGTGGAGCGAGAATGCAAGAAGGTATTTTATCGTTAATGCAGATGGCAAAAGTATCTGTAGCGATAGAGCGCCATTCTAGTCACGGACTATTATATGTCGCATATATGACGCATCCAACAACAGGTGGAGTCAGTGCGTCTTTTGCATCTGTCGGTGATATTAACTTAGCGGAAAGCGGTGCGTTAATTGGATTTGCTGGGCGCCGAGTAATTGAAGAGACGATCAAAGAGAAATTGCCGAAAGATTTCCAAACGGCAGAGTTTTTAATCGAACACGGTCAACTCGACAAAGTGGTAGACCGAACGGAAATGAGATCTGTATTAGCTCAAATATTAAGGTTGCATAGTTAGGGGTGAGTGTATGTCTGAAACGAGAAGAGATACTGTACAAGATTTAAAAGACAGAATCGAAGAGTTAAAAGGTTATGAAGAAAAAAACAATATCGATTTATCAAAAGAAATCGATGCACTAAACGATAAAATTAAGATGATGACACGCACACTAACACCTTGGCAGCAAGTAGAGCTTGCTAGAAAGTTAGAGCGTCCAACGACGTTAGAATACATCGAAGCAATTTGCGATGAATTTATCGAGTTTGCTGGAGACCGTGCGTATGGAGATGACCGTGCAATTATCGGTGGTGTCGCAAGCATTAACGGCACACCAGTGACTGTTATCGGTCACCAACGCGGGATGTCGACAAGAGAAAACATTAAACGCAACTTCGGTATGCCACATCCTGAAGGTTACCGTAAAGCACTCAGGTTAATGGAGCAAGCAGAAAAGTTTAAACGTCCAATCGTTACATTTATCGATACGAAAGGTGCGTATCCAGGTAAAGAAGCAGAAGAACGCGGACAAAGTGAAGCGATTGCTAAAAACCTCGTAAAGATGGCTGGATTTAACGTCCCGATCATTTCTATTGTTATCGGTGAAGGTGGATCTGGAGGAGCGCTAGGAATTGGCGTATGTGATCATCTTTATATGCTAGAAAACAGTACGTATTCAGTTATTTCTCCTGAAGGTGCTGCGAGTATTTTATTTAAAGATGCATCGTTAAAAGAAGTAGCAGCAAAATCATTAAAGTTAACAGCTGCAGACCTTTACGAGTTAGGCGTTGCTGATTTTGTAATTGAAGAACCGGAGGGCGGTGCACACGTCGACAAACCGTTCGTATATAAACAAACAAAAGAAGCGATTATAAATGGTCTTGAACAATTAAGTGAAATCGACGATTCATCACGTCTTGATGTACGATTTGAAAAGTATATGGCGATCGGTGATTTTAAAGTTAAAGATAATTAATACAAATTTAACTCTCTTTTAAGTAGAATACTTAGTAAGAGAGTTATTTTTATAAATAGAAAGAAGCGTGTAATTGTGAAACGTATTGCAGTATTAACTAGTGGTGGAGATGCACCTGGCATGAACGCAGCAGTTCGAGCTGTCGTACGTACTAGTATTAATAGAGGGTTACAAGTATTTGGAATCTCCCACGGCTTTTTAGGTTTGATCCGTGGAGATATTAAACGCATGGAATTATCCGACGTCGGTGATATTATTCAGCGTGGTGGAACGGCATTATATTCTGCTCGCTGTAACGAATTTAAAGATGAAGAAATACAGCAAATGGCAGTTAAAATTTTAAAAGAATTTGAAATAGAAGGACTCGTTGTCATCGGAGGAGACGGGACGTTTAGAGGTGCGTATGCACTTGAAAAACACGGAATTAAAACAATAGCGATTCCAGCAACAATCGATAACGACATTCCGTTTACTGAAAGCTCAATTGGATTTGATTCAGCATTAAACACAGTTGTTGAAGCCGTCGATAGAATAAGAGATACAGCAACGAGCCACGAACGTACATTTATTATTGAAGTTATGGGTAGAGATAGTGGGATGCTCGCATTATATAGCGGCATCGCAAGTGGTGCAGAGTCGGTTTTAATACCAGAAGTACCATATAATATAAACGACGTTGCTACAAAAATTAAACGAGGGATTGAACGTGGGAAAACACATTCGATAATAATCGTTGCAGAAGGGGTTATGTCTGCAGAAAAATGTAGTAAACTATTAAGTGAACAATTAAATATTGAATCACGAATTAGTGTCCTTGGACACATTCAAAGAGGGGGACGACCGTCTTCAAAAGACCGTATACTTGCTTCTAGATTCGGATATGAAGCTGTCAATTTATTACTAGAAGGACAATCTGGACAAATGGTGTACTTAACACAAAACTCAATAAAACATGTCGATTACGATACGGTTTTAAATCATGAAAAGAAAATTGATATATCACTCATTGATATAATTAATGAGTTATCTATTTAGGAGGATATTATGCGTAGAACTAAAATAATTTGTACGATTGGACCAGCATCAGAAAGTGAAGAAACATTAGAAAAATTAATGCACGCTGGTATGAACATCGCGAGACTGAACTTTTCACACGGTGACCATGAAGAGCATTTAAATCGTATTAAGAGGATTCGAAAAGTTTCAAAAAAACTTGAAAAACACATCGGTATTCTACTCGATACAAAAGGTCCTGAGATTAGAACTCACAATATGAAAGACGGTGTTGTTCATCTTGTTAAAAATCAAAAGCTTGCCGTTCATATGAATGAAGTACTCGGAGATTCTGAAAAAATTTCTATTTCTTATAATGGTCTGATTCACGATGTAAAAGTAGGAGACGAGATTTTAATCGATGACGGAATTATTACGTTAAAAATCGATGAGCTTGACTATGATAACGAAGTCATTCATACGACAGTTTTAAATGAAGGCGAAGTAAAAAATAAAAAAGGCGTAAACGTTCCTCAAGTTAAAGTGAACTTACCGTCGATGACTGAAAAAGATGAAAGTGACATTTTATTTGGTATTGAAAACGAAGTAGATTTCATCGCACCGTCATTTATCCGTAAAAAAGATGACGTATTAAAAATTCGTGAACTTCTTGAAGGAAACAACGGTAGCTACATTAAAATCATTCCTAAAATTGAAAACCAAGAAGGTATCGATAATATCGACGAAATTTTACTCGTATCAGACGGTTTAATGGTTGCTCGTGGAGATCTAGGTGTTGAAATCCCGACCGAAGCTGTACCACTTGCACAAAAAGAACTTATTAAAAAATGTAACTTTGCAGGGAAACCAGTCATTACAGCAACACAAATGTTAGATTCAATGCAACATAATCCGCGCTGTACGCGTGCAGAAGCTAGTGACGTTGCGAATGCAATTTACGACGGAAGTGACGCAGTCATGTTATCAGGAGAAACTGCAGCTGGTGAATATCCAGTAGAAGCTGTAACGACGATGGCAAACATTGCGACGTCAAGTGAAGCAGCACAAGATTATAAGAAGCTATTATCAGATCGTACGAAAGTCCAAGATACTACAGTAACGACAGCAATTGGAGTTTCTGCAGCACATACTGCGTTAAACTTAAACTGTCGTGCAATTGTTGCGGCAACTGAATCTGGACATACTGCAAAAATGATTTCAAAATATCGTCCACAGTGTGATATTATCGCAGTCACTCCATATGATTATGTCGCTAGACAGCTTGAACTCGTATGGGGCGTTCAACCGATTGTTGCTCCAAAGTTAAGTAATACAGATGAAGTACTCAACGGTTCAGTGCAATCTGTCGTTGAAAAAGGATACGCTAATGAAGGTGATTTAATTATTATCACAGCCGGTGTGCCGACTGGACAAGCTGGAACGACAAACTTAATGAAGTTACACGTCGTTGGAGATACGTTAATCACCGCTCAAGGAATAGGAAAATTAACAGGCTACGGTGAAGTAGTTATGGCGAAATCATATGATGAACTTGCTAAAATTGATACGACAGGAAAAATCGTTTTACTAGAAAAAGTTGATGGTATAATGACACCTCACTTAGTTAAAGCGGCAGGGTTAATTACTGTTGAAGGTGGTTTAACAAGTCCTGGAGCAATCGTCGGTTTAAATTTAGAGTTACCGACAATCGTTGGAGCAACAGATGCGTTTGATATATTAAAACCAGGCATGAAAGTTACTGTCGACAGTGAACAGCATGTCGTTTATAGTGGACATGCAGACGTACTGTAATTAAGGAGGATCCGAATGAAAAAGCTTGTCATAAGCATTTTTTCAGCAACTTTACTATTAAGTGCATGTAGTAATAGTAATGATGGTGAAGAAGAAGTAAAAGAAGTTAAACAAGATAAATCTATGACGTCAGAATCGTTAATCGACGAAGTTGTCGCGAACAACCAAGATGTGATTTCTTATGAAGAGCGTGGGACGCTTACGATGAATGATGAAGACGAATTAAACTTTATAGTTACTATTGATAACGATGAAAATGTAAAGTTTGAAGTTGATACGTCTGACTCGGTGTTTACATTATATGATGTAAATGGTGAAAAGAATGTCTTAACAAATGGTGAATTTGAAACGAGTGACATTGAACTAAATCCGTTAACGTATAGGGAGCTCGTTGAAAAACTTAAAGAATTACCAAAAGGCGATCTTAAGACAGATAAAGATGTTTACGTCATTACTTACGATTTACTGACAATTGAAGATTTATCTATATTTAGTAATGAACTTGCATCTAATTTACAAGATTATGATGTTGAAAATTTATCATTAACACTTCAAGTGAATGCTGACTATAAGGTTGTGCGTGCAGATGTCGAAGGCACTTTAAGAGATGATAAAGAAAATTATGATATTAAAGGCTTCGCAACATTTGAAAACATTGGAGAAGTTGAACAAATAGAAGTACCTAAAGGAGAGTAGTTTATCTACTCTCTTTTTGGTTATAAATTAAACTTATTAAAAAGTATAAGAAACTTAATTTTTAGTTATGATTAAAAATGTTAGTGATTTTAAGTTTTAAGGCCGTTCTATATCAATCGTCACAATAGTTTTTGATATAAAATTCACAAATAAGTGTATGAATTAAACGTAAGCACCTATATACAAAGTTTGCTATAATGAAATTAAATAAATCGTTTAAAGATATATGGGGGGTTAAATTCTATGCCTGAAATGAAAGCTGGTTTAGAAGGTGTAGTAATTGGAGAGTCAAGAATTAGTTCAATTATCGGAACTCAGCTAACGTATGCTGGTTATGAAATTGATGACTTAGCCGAAAATGCATCGTTTGAAGAAGTCGTTTATTTACTATGGAACGACCGCTTACCAAACGAAGAAGAGTTAAAACAATTTGAAGCGGACTTATTTAAATATATGTCACTCGCTCATGAAGACGAAGAAGTGTTTAAAATTTTCGCTAAAACAGGTAATCAGCCGATGGCTGCATTAAGAACGTCAATCTCATATCTAGGTATGCTTGATGATGAAGCGGATATTTTAACTGAAGAAGCAAACATGAATAAATCAATCCGTATTCAAGGTGCGATTCCTGCGATTGTTGCTAACTTTGACCGCTTTAGAAAAGGTTTAGATGTTGTTAAACCTAAAGAAGAATACGGCTTTGCTAAAAACTTCTTATATATGTTATACGGTGAGGAACCGACAGATGTACAAGTCGAAGCGATGGAAAAGGCACTTATTTTACATGCTGATCACGAAATTAACGCATCGACATTTACTGCTCGCGTATGTGTTGCGACGTTATCTGACTTATATTCAGGAACAGTTGCTGCGATTGGAGCATTAAAAGGACCACTTCACGGCGGAGCAAACGAACAAGTGATGAACATGTTAACTGAAATCGGTAGTTTAGATAAAGTTGACGAATACATCCATAAAAAACTTGAAAACAAAGAAAAAGTTATGGGTATCGGTCATCGCGTGTATAAAGAAGGAGATCCGCGTGCGAAGTACTTAAAAGAAATGTCTCGTAAGTTAACTGAAGAGACAGGTGAGCCTGAATTATACGAAATGTCTACACGCATTGCTGAAATTGTAGAAGAAGAAAAAGGATTATTACCAAACGTTGATTTCTTTAGTGCATCAGTGTATCACTCAATGGGTATTTCACATGACTTATTTACTCCAATATTCGCTGTCAGCCGTACGTCAGGTTGGCTTGCACATATGTTAGAACAATATGCAAATAACCGACTCATTCGTCCACGCGCAGAGTACACTGGATATACGAGTAGAAAATACGAACCAATTGAAAGTAGATAAATTTATACACATAAAGGAGATTATATAATGGCAGAGAAAATTACTTTAAAAGACGGCGTTTTAAACGTTCCAAACACACCAATTATTCCTTTTATTGAAGGAGATGGAATCGGTAAAGACATTTGGCCAGCAGCTAAAAAAGTAATCGATAGCGCTGTTGAAAAAGCGTACAACGGTGAAAAGAAAATTGAATGGTTAGAAGTTTATGCAGGACAAAAAGCATTCGATAAAACTGGCGAGTGGTTACCACAAGATACACTCGACAAAATTAGTGAGTACTTAATCGCAATTAAAGGACCACTTACTACACCAATCGGTGGAGGAATCCGTTCATTAAACGTTGCGTTAAGACAACAACTTGATTTATACGTATGCTTACGTCCAGTAAGACATTACAGCGGTGTACCATCACCAGTTAAAAATCCTGAAGACGTCGATATGGCGATTTTCCGTGAAAACACTGAAGACATTTACGCAGGTATCGAGTTTGAATCAGGTAGCGATGATGCTAAAAAACTTATCAACTTCTTACAAGATGAAATGAACGTGACTAACATTCGTTTCCCAGAAACATCTGGAATTGGTGTTAAACCAGTATCTAAAGAAGGTTCTGAACGCTTAATTAAAGCAGCAATTGAATATGCACTAGAGCATAACAAACCGACTGTTACACTCGTTCATAAAGGTAACATCATGAAATTCACTGAAGGTGGATTTAAAAAATGGGGTTACGAGTTAGCTGAAAGAGAATATGGTGACAAAGTATTCACGTGGGATGAATACGATAGAATCGTTGAAAAAGAAGGTAAAGAAGCTGCAAACAAAGCACAAGATGAAGCGGTTAAAGCAGGTAAAGTCATTATCCAAGACTCAATCGCAGATATCTTCTTACAACAAATTCTATTAAATCCATTAGATCACTCAGTTGTTGCAACGATGAACTTAAACGGAGACTACATCTCTGACGCGCTTGCAGCACAAGTTGGTGGAGTAGGTATCGCTCCAGGTGCGAACATTAACTACGACACAGGACATGCGATTTTTGAAGCAACTCACGGTACAGCACCTAAATATGCTGGTTTAGACGTTGTAAACCCATCATCAGTTATTTTATCTGCAGTTCTTATGTTAGAACACCTCGGTTGGAAAGAAGCAGCTGAGTTAATTAACAAATCTATGGAAACAACAATTGCTAATAAGACAGTCACATACGACTTCGCAAGACAAATGGACAACGCTACAGAAGTGAAAACTTCTGAGTTCGGTGACTTATTAGTAGAAAACATGTAATAGAGAGTATATAGAACCACATCAGTGGTTCTATTTTTTATTTGTTTCTTATATACTGGATAAGACTATAATTAAAGGAGAATTATAATGAAAGACGACACGATGAAAGACTTAACATTACTCGGAAATCAAAATGTTCAATATCCGACAACGTATGATAACAGTGTGTTAGAGACGTTTGATAATAGTCATCCTGAAATGGATTATATGGTGAAGTTTAATTGTCCAGAATTTACGACACTGTGTCCGATGACGAATCAACCAGATTTCGCAACGATTTATATTAGTTATATCCCTGATATTAAAATGGTAGAGAGTAAATCTTTAAAGTTATACTTATTTAGCTATAGAAATCATGGAGGCTTTCATGAAGCAGCTGTGAACACGATTATGAGAGATTTAATCGACTTAATGGATCCAAAATATATTGAAGTGTGGGGTAAATTCACACCGCGAGGTGGAATTTCAATCGATCCATATGCAAACTACGGTAAACCAGGAACGAAATTTGAAAAAATGGCTGAAAAACGTCTTTTTGAACACGATATGTATCCTGAAAAAATTGACAATAGATAGGAAGTTTATATGTCTAAAGCATTAATTGTATTTAGTGGTGGTCAAGACAGTACGACATGTTTAGCATACGCATTAAAACATTACGATGAAGTAGAAACAATCACGTTTCACTATAATCAAAGACACGCTGAAGAAGTTGAAATCGCTCAAAAAATCGCAAAAGATTTTAACGTAAAAAACACTTGTATCGATGTATCGTTAATTAACGATTTAACAGAAAATGCGTTAACGAGAGATATCGACATAAAATCAGATGGTGACGTGCCGAATACATTTGTCCCTGGTCGAAACATATTATTTTTTAATATCGCGAGTATCGCGGCGTATCAAATCGGTGCTGATACGATTGTAACAGGTGTCAGTGAAACTGATTTTAGTGGTTATCCGGATTGTAGAAGTGACTTTGTTACAGCGTTAGAGCACGCGATACATCTAGGACTCGATCGTCATATTAAAATTGACACACTACTTATGGATAAGGATAAAAGTGAAGTGTGGGAAATGGCAGATGAACTCGGTGTATTTGATTATGTTAAAAATGAAACGCTCACGTGTTATAACGGTATAAAAGGATCAGGGTGTGGAGAGTGCCCGGCTTGTATTCTTAGAAATGAAGGATTAGAAGAGTACGAGAAAAGGAAGTTCAATTAAACATTTGAATATGAGATATACTTAAACCCCTATTGAAATATTGTATATTTTCTGACAGAATAGACAGATATACTTTTAATGGGGGTTTATATATGGAGAACATTAATAAAAAGGGTGGCGTGTTCCAGAAGTTTCTCGACTTCGTTGAGAAATCTGGTAATAGGTTACCACACCCTGTGACTTTGTTTTTCCTGCTAGCAGTTTTAACATTAGTCGCTTCTGCGATTTTGTCTGCGATAGGAATTTCAGTCGCGCATCCAGGTGACAAAAACGAAATCATTGAGGTCAATAACTTATTAAGTAAAGACGGAATTACATATATATTTGAAAATATGGTCGATAACTTTATCAACTTCGCACCATTAGGTGTCGTACTTACAACGATGCTTGGTATTGGTATCGCAGAACGCTCTGGTTTAATTTCTGCAGCGTTACGTGGTTTCATCTTAGCAATTCCGAAGTCTTTAATTACTGCAGGGTTAGTGTTTGCAGGTATTATGTCGTCACTCGCAAGTGACGCAGGATACGTTGTATTACCACCACTAGGTGCAGTTATTTTCTTAGCACTTGGTAGACACCCAATCGCAGGACTTGCTGCAGCGTTTGCTGGGGTATCTGCAGGGTTTAGTGCGAACCTCTTACTAAGTGGTACGGATGCGATGCTCGCAGAACTTTCAATGGACGCAGCTAAAATGATCGATCCAGCGTACGTTGAGACGATGAACGTCGCGATGAACTATTACTTTATCGCAGCGAGTGTGTTCGTGTTAACGTTAGTCGGTTGGTTCGTTTCAGATAAAATCGTCGAACCACGTCTAGGTACGTATGACTCTAAATATTTAAACACAGATGATTCAGAAGATATGCATGCGTTAAACGATTTAGAGAAAAAAGGATTACTTTACGCATTTATTTCAATTATTGTTTCAGTACTACTTGTTTCTTTACTCGTCGCATTCCCATTCTCACCAATGCGTGGAGATGAAGGAAGTTACATGGATCAGATTATTCAATCTCCATTCATGACAAGCTTAGTACCAATCATTGCGGTTTTATTCTTTATCCCTGGTCTCGTTTATGGTCTTGTTACAAAAACGATTAAAGGTGAAAAAGACGTCGCGCATCAGTTAACAGATACGATGAACACGATGGGTACTATTATCGTACTTGCATTTACTGCTGGTCAATTCGTTGCATATTTCGCCGAAAGTAACATCGGTATGGTAATCGGTGTTTATGGTGCAGAATTACTTGAGAGTTTAAACTTAAAAGGGATTCCTTTAATTATAGGGTTCATTTTAGTTACAGCATTCATTAACTTATTCATCGGAAGTGCATCAGCTAAATGGGCGATGATGGCACCGATATTTGTTCCAATATTAATGCAACTCGGTTACTCACCAGAATTAACGACAATGGCATATCGTATCGCAGACTCAAGTACAAACATCATTACACCATTAATGACGTACTTCGCAGTCATTATCGCGTTTGCCAATAAATATGTAAAAGATATCGGAGTCGGAACATTAATTTCAATTATGTTACCGTACTCAATATTTTTCTTAATCACATGGTCAATATTCCTAATCGTTTGGATGCTACTTGGATTACCACTTGGACCAAACGCGCCGATCGTATATCCATAAAAACACGTCTTCGGACGTGTTTTTTTAATTTGGAAAGAAACTATTCGACTTGTATAATGAAACTAATAACAAGTTGAGGGAGACTTACTATGGATAAGTTAATTTTAATAGATGGTAATAGTTTAGCATTTCGTGCGTTTTACGGACTACCTCTTTTAAGTAACCAAAGTGGACTGCATACGAATGCTATTTTTGGTTTTCAAAAAATATTAGATAAAATTATACGTGAAGAAAATCCAACTCACTTTTTAATTGCGTTTGACGCAGGTAAAAAGACATTTAGACATGAAAAGTATGGTGAGTATAAAGGTGGACGTCAAAAGACACCACCAGAATTAGGGGAACAGTTTGCGCCGATTCGTAAATTAATCGATGCATATGGTATTAAACGATACGAAGAAGCGAATTACGAAGCGGATGATATTATCGGTTCGTTGTCTAAATTAGCAGATGAAAACGGCATGGAGACGATTATCGTTACCGGTGACCGTGACTTAACTCAACTCGCAAGTGAACACGTGACGATTTACTTTACGAAAAAAGGTGTCACTCAAATCGATAAATATACGCCGGAGTTTATTGAAGAAGAATACGGTCTTCGTCCGGAACAAATTATTGATATGAAAGGCTTATGGGGAGATACGTCTGATAATATCCCAGGTGTCCCTGGAATTGGTGAAAAGACCGCGATTAAGCTGTTAAAAAAATACGATTCAGTCGAAGGTGTCTACGAACATATTGAAGAATTAAAAGGTAAACAGCGCGAGAATTTAGAGAACTTTAAAGATGATGCATTTATGTCTAAAGAACTCGCAACGATTTATAGAGATATGACGTTTAAATTTAGTTTAGACGACTTAAAACTTCCGCCTGAAGACGTCGATGCGAAAATTAAAGTATTTAAAGAATTTGAATTCAATTCGTTACTTGAAAACTTAAATGAGTCGCCTGTAAAGAATACGACGACTTTTGAAGCAAATCGAGTCGACCGCTTAGACATGCTCGGTGAAGATGTTTCTTTATATTTAGAGAGTGAGGAAGCGAATTACTTATTAAATGAACCGACTGTACTCGTAGTCACTGATGGTGAAAATAGTTATGTGATAGCTACTGAAGATATAGATAAAAACGAACTCGAAGAGTTTTTAAAGACGAGAAAATCAGTGAATACGTATGACTTAAAACGACAAATCGCATTTTTAAATCAATTAGGTGTTTCATTTAATCAATTTACAGAGG
This sequence comes from Nosocomiicoccus sp. HMSC09A07, assembly GCF_001808485.1. Lineage (NCBI taxonomy): Bacteria > Bacillati > Bacillota > Bacilli > Caryophanales > Staphylococcaceae > Nosocomiicoccus > Nosocomiicoccus sp. HMSC09A07. The sequence continues at coordinate 285,011 of NZ_KV793627.1, read as the reverse complement.
ATATTATGCTCGGGGCATTTTTACTTGATCCTGGTAAAAAAATTGAAGATGTCAGTTCGACTGTTGAACAATTTAACATTCAAATCGATAGCGACGAGTCTCATTACGGTAAAGGGCGTAGTAAGAAAAACCCAACGATTGAAGAGACGAAAGATTTTACAGAAAAGAAAGCCTTAGCAATCCATCATGCATTACCACTTTTAGAACAAAAACTAAAAGATGATGATATGTTTACGATATGGAAAGAATTAGAAATTCCTTTATCTAAAGTGTTATCTGAAATGGAAATTAAAGGAATCACAGTAGATATTAATACGTTAAAAGAAATGGAAACAGAGTTAGAGGAACGTCTCGATCACTTAAAAAGTAAAATCTATGAAATCGCTGGAGAAGAGTTTAACATCAATTCACCGAAACAACTCGGTGTAGTGTTATTTGAACATTTAGAGTTACCAGTAATTAAAAAGACGAAGACAGGTTACTCAACAGCAGCGGATGTATTAGAAGCGTTACGTCCACAACATGAAATTATCGATTTTATTTTGGAGTATCGTGAAATTCAAAAATTACAATCGACGTATGTCATAGGATTACAAGGACAAATTCATGAAGACGGGCGCATTCATACGAGATTTAACCAAACGCTTGCTCAAACGGGACGTCTATCTAGTGTTGAACCAAACTTACAAAACATCCCAATTCGATTAGAAGAAGGGCGTAAAATTAGAAAAGCGTTCGTCCCAAAAAGTGAAGAGAACGTATTATTATCACTCGACTATTCACAAATCGAGTTAAGAGTCCTTGCATCGATTTCTAAAGATGAAAAGATGATCGACGCATTCAAAGAAGGCAAGGATATTCACACGACGACGGCAGCGAACGTGTATAACGTCGACTCGAGTGACGTTACGAGCACAATGCGTTCAAATGCCAAAGCGGTAAACTTCGGTATCGTGTACGGTATTTCTGATTACGGATTATCTCAACAACTTGGGATCACGCGTAAAGAAGCGAAAGCGTTTATTGATACGTATCTCGATACGTTCGTAAACGTGAAAGAGTATATGAAATATATCGTTCAAGACGCAAAGCGCGACGGTTACGTATCGACATTGCTTGGTCGAAGACGTTACGTTCCGGATATAAACTCACGTAACTTTAACGCGAGAAGCTTCTCAGAACGTATCGCAATGAACTCTCCAATTCAAGGAACAGCTGCGGATATTATTAAACTTGCGATGGTTAACTACTTTGAAAGTGATGCAAAAGAAAAATTCGACGCAGAGTTATTGTTACAAATTCACGACGAACTAGTCTTTGATATTCCAAAAACAGAGGTTGAAGACTTTATAGAAGTCATTAAAGAAATTATGGAACACGCATTAGAAATTGAAGTTCCGTTAAAGGTTGAGTATGAATACGGTCCAAATTGGTACACAATGGAGTAGATAACATGCCAGAATTACCTGAAGTTGAACTCGTAAAAAGAAGTTTAACGTCTTTAATCGGTTTAGAGATTAAAGACGTCGTCTTTTCGGACACTGTCATAAGCGGACATAAAAATGACCGAATGACGATCGTGAAAGAACCAATCGAGTCATTTTTAAATATAAGAAATTCAACGATTATTAATATTAAACGTCGTAGTAAATATATGTATTTTGAACTTATGAATGATGAAGGCATATTATATATGATTAGTCACCTCGGTATGAGTGGTGGTTTCTTTCTCGTTAACACACTTGATGAAATTACTGAGGCGAACTATAAAAAACATTGGCACGTTCAGTTTCATTTAAGCAATGGCCAAATTTTAGTCTACTCAGATATTCGTAGGTTTGGAGAAGTAAGAACGATTCGTGATTTAAACGACTTTCTGCCTTTTAAAAATATGGCGCCTGAATATACTGAAGAAACGGCTAAAAACTATTTCGTCGAAACGTTAAAATCTAACCGTTATGACAATTCATATATTAAGGCAATTATTATGGATGCTAAAATTATCCCAGGTGTTGGGAATATCTATGCTTCTGAAGCGTTATATAGAAGTGGGATTTTACCGACGAGGCGCGTCAAAAATATTTCTAAAAAAAGATTAGAACTATTATTTGATAAAATCGTTGAAGTGTTTGAATTATCGTTAAATGCTGGCGGATCGACAATTTCAGATTATAGAAGTACAACGGGAGAATCCGGTAGTATGCAAACAAAGTTCAAAGTATACGGGCAAAAGTTCTGTCCGAAAGGTCATGAAATAAAAACGAAAACAATCGGGCAGCGTAACACGTATTACTGCACGACATGTCAGAGGTGATAATATGTACAAATCAATCGGAATTACAGGCGGCATTGCGAGCGGTAAAAGTACAGTTAGTCATTATTTAAAAGATAAAGGATACGTCGTGCTCGATGCAGATATCTATGCAAGAAACGTTTTAAATAAAGGAACAGAAGGTTTAAAAAAGACCGTCGAACACTTTGGTAATGGTATCTTAAACGATGACGGTACGTTAAATCGTGAGAAGTTAGGTCATATCGTATTTAACGATAAAGATGAACTTGCTGTATTAAACTCGATTACGCATCCGATCATTCGAAAAGAGATGAACGCTGACAAAAATAAAAATTTACAAACTGGTCACGTATTTTCAGATATTCCGCTTCTTTATGAAAACAAACTCGAAGACCAGTTTGATTTAGTCATCGTCGTATACGTCGATGAAGATACACAGTTAAAACGTTTGATGGCGCGTAACGATTTTACTGAAGAAGAAGCAAGACGTCGTATAGCGTCACAGCTATCTTTAGAAGAAAAAAAGAAACGTGCAGACATCGTCTTTAATAATAACGACACGAAAGAAGCGTTATATAATCAGATTGATGATTTTATTAAACAACTTAATGACTGATATGCTATAATGAACATGACTAAATTCTAGGAGAGATTATTGACTATGACAAATGTAGCGATTAATGGTTTAGGAAGAATTGGTAGACAAGTATTTCGTATCGTTCATGAATCAGATACGTTAAACTTAGTAGCAGTAAACGCTAGCTATGATGCAAAAGATTTAGCGCACTTACTAAACTATGACACAACTCACGGTAAATGGGAAAAAACTGTTGAAGCTAAAGATAATGACACTTTAGTAGTTGACGGAAAAGAAATCAAAGTCACTCGTGACAGAAACCCAGAAAACTTACCATGGAAAGATTTAGGTGTAGACATCGTATTTGAAGCAACTGGTGCATTTAACCACGGTGACACAGCATCTAAACACTTAACAGCAGGAGCGAAAAAAGTCGTACTTACTGGTCCATCTAAAGGTGGAGACGTTCAAACAATTGTACTAGGTGTAAACGACAAAGACTTAGACGTTGAAAAATACGACGTATTCTCAAACGCTTCATGTACGACAAACTGTTTAGCGCCTGTGGCTAAAGTGTTAAACGACTCATTTGGCATTAAAAAAGGGTTAGTAACTACAGTTCACGCGTATACTTCAGACCAAAGAATTTTAGACAACCCACACAAAGATTTACGTCGTGCGCGTTCAGCAGCTGAAAACATCGTTCCAACATCAACTGGAGCAGCAAAAGCAACTGCACTCGTATTACCAGAACTCGAAGGTAAATTAGACGGAATGGCATTACGTGTTCCAACTGACAACGTTTCATTAGTAGACTTAGTTGTTGAGTTAGACAAAAACGTAACGAAAGAAGAAGTAAACGAAGCGCTTAGAAACGCTGCGAATGGAGATCTTAAAGGTATCCTAGGTGTATCTGATGAGCCACTTGTTTCAAGTGACTTCAACACAGATTCACGTTCATCAATCGTAGATTCTGATTTAACGATGGTTATGGGTGACAACCAAGTTAAAGTACTTTCTTGGTACGATAACGAATGGGGTTACTCAACGCGTACAGTAGAACTCGTTGAACGTGTTGCAAAAGAACTTTAATTCAAAGAACCACTCTCTATAAGACAATCTTATAGAGAGTTTTTTAATCGATTTAATAAATAGTCAATCATGTTATACTAATAAAAAAAGAATTAGGTGATTTGATGCGATGCCCAGTATGTAGTCACGAAAACACAAAAGTCATCGATTCACGTCAAACAGATGATATGACGAGTATACGTCGTAGACGTGAATGTGAATCTTGTGGTGCAAGATTTACAACGTTTGAACGTATTGAATTATCACCTCTTATGGTTATAAAAAAAGACAATACACGTGAACAATTCGATAGAGATAAATTATTAGACGGTCTTATGAAATCATGTGAAAAACGACCGATTAGTTTTAAAGAAGTAGAAAAGTGTGTAGATAATGTAGAGAAGAAACTTAGAAACAAAAACACAAATGAAGTGTCATCGACTGAAATTGGTGAAGTCGTTATGGAAGAATTGATGCAGCTGGATCAAGTGGCATACGTTCGTTTTGCGAGTGTGTACCGAGAGTTTACAGATATTAACCAACTCATGGACGCGCTAAAGCATTTAGAAAAAGGTGAAAAAGGTGAGTAGTTCACTAACGCCACGTACGGAGTTTATCGTCCATAACCAGCAGTATATTTCTGAACATGACCGTACGATGTTAAATGATATATATATGCCGATTCTCGGTAGTGTTGCAGTTTCTATTTATATTTATTTACATGATTCAAGCCGAAAGTTTGAACCGCTAGAAATTAGAATGCATAGCGAAATTATCGATGAAATGAATATGACGTTGTCTATATTTTCATCAGAACTTGAAAAATTAGAAGCGGTTGGCTTGGTTAAAACGTATGTGAATGATGACGCACATATTGATCAACTCATCTACGAAGTAAAACAACCGTTAACAGCAACAGAGTTTTTTAACGATCCGATGCTGAGTATGTTTTTATATACGAAAGTCGGTAGTGAGTTATTTAATAAAAAAAGAGAGTACTGGAAATATCCAAAACTTCCAGATAATATCACTGACGTCAGTCGTAAATTTACTGAAGTATTTTCAAATATTTCTTTAGAATCATTTAAATTACCTGAAGATCATTACGAAGGTAGAAATAATAGTACAGGTAGCAATGTGGAACAGGATGACTTCGATTTTGAAGTACTATTTACTCATTTAAGAGGAACATTTGTCGACCGTAAATTCTTTACTCAGTCTGTGAGAGAAAATATCGTCAAGCTCTCAGAGCTGTTTCATTTAAATGCATATGAAATGAAAAAAATCATCGTAAAATCAACAGACAAATCAAAAGGTATCGACTTAAATATTTTAAGACGTGCAGCACTCGATTATTATCGACATGAAAAAGAAGATGAAAAATTACAACCAGAAGACACACCTACAAATGAAGATTACTTTACGTCGCTTGACCGTATTAGTCCAGTTACTCGAATTCGTCAGTTAAGAAATAACAACCCATCAAGAAGCGATGAACTAATCGTAACACGACTCGTCACAGAGACGAATTTAAATAACGGAGTAATCAATGTACTGTTAGAGTATGCGTTAATGCAAAAAGACGGACAATTATTTGACAATTATGTATTTACAATCGCGAGAGATTGGGAAAGTAAAGGATATCAAACGGCTGAAGAAGCAAAAGATGCAGCGCTTACTTTTTATAATAACCAATCGAAAAAGAAAAGTAACTATCGTGTAAAGCGTCAAATTGTCGAACCGAAATGGTTTAATGAGCAAAAGAAACAAAGTTCAGACCAGACAATGCATAATAAAAAAGTAACAAAAAAACAATCGACATCGATTCAAGAAGCAATCGACCGATTTAGAAAGTTGTAGGTGAAATAAATGGAATCATTAAGCGATATGATGAAAAACAATCCGCTTTTTAATGCACATAACGAACGTAATGAAGAAACGTACGAAATGATCATCAATTCACCAAAATTTAGACAGTTTGTAAATGATTCTGGTGTCTCTGTGACTCGAGAGATGATTCAAGACGAACTGTTAATGATAAAAAAGTTTGTTGAACAAGATTCAGAATGTGTTCAAGATGAAAATGGTCATTGTAAGTCTCATCCAGACGGTTATGTCATTAACTTAGAAGTTCGAAATGGCAAAATCCATCACTATTTAACACCGTGCAAAGTTAAGGTCGAGAGAGATAAGTACAAAGAAAAACAAAAGCTGATTCAAAGTTTTTTCATCTCTCAAGATATCGTGAACGCTCATTTTGATGACTTAGATATTATCGAAGGGTCAAACCGTGAAGAAGTGATCCATAAATCGATTGAAACGGTCCATAATATTGTGAGTAAAAATGACTATAGAGGGTTATACATTCACGGTAACTTCGGTGTTGGGAAGTCATTTTTCCTCGGGAGTTTTGCGAACGAGTTAAAAGAGAAGAATGTGAGCTCGATGATTATATATGTACCTGAACTGTTACAAGAACTTCGTGCAGGGTTTAAAGACAATACGAGTGATGATAGAATTCGAGCGCTTAAAGAAGCGGATGTGTTAATGTTAGACGATCTCGGTGCTGAAGATATTACTGCATGGAGTAGGGATACAGTACTGACACCGATACTTCAAAGTCGAATGGCAGAAAAACGACCGACGTTTATCAGTTCAAATTATAGTATTGATCAGTTGATCGATTTATATGCAGTAACGAAAGATGGTACGGTCGATAAAATAAAGGCGACACGTATGGTGGAAAGAATTCGTGCATTGACGTATGAAGTTGAATTAGTTGGGCCGAATTATCGCCATTAGTACTTGGCAGTTTATTCAGAGTAATGTATAATATGCTTAACAATTGATTTTAAACATTAAAAGGACACAATTTTTTTGATTTATTTATAGAGAGTGCATGGTTGGTGAAAATGCATAATAAAGCATTAAAGTTACTACCTTTATTAATGATAGCTTAATCGCTATACGCTTTGGAGCGTTATCTCCTATTTCTGAGGCAAGTCTATTTGTCGACTTGTGAATCAGGGTGGTAACACGGCACTACAGTCGTCCCTATTATTAGGGGCGACTTTTTTTATTAAATTTTTGGAGGAATTACTATGTCAGATGTTAAAGTAAACATTAAGTTTCCAGACGGAAGCGAAAAACAATTTGATAGTGGTATTACAGCAGAAGAAATTGCTGGGTCAATTAGCCCGGGATTAAAAAAAGCATCAGTCGCAGCACGCGTAAACGGAGAAATGTATGATCTCGTGCGTCCAATCGTTGAAGATGCAGAAATTGAACTATTCACAGATAAAACTGAAGAAGGCTTAGAAGTGATGCGTCACTCGACAGCACACTTACTAGCGCATGCTTTAACTCGTCTTTATAAAGATGTGAAGTTTGGTGTCGGACCAGTCATCGAAGAAGGATTCTACTATGACTTTGATATGGATGAGAAATTATCTAACGAAGACTTCCCTAAAATTGAGCGTGAAATGAAACAGATTATCGATGAAAACATTCCAATCGAGCGCCGTGTATTATCACGTGAGGAAGCAAAAGAATTATTTAAACACGATGAATATAAATTAGAATTAATCGACGCGATTCCTGAAGACGAGCTCGTCACTGTATACACTCAAGACGACTTCACAGATTTATGTCGTGGTGTACACGTACCGAGAACATCAAAAATTAAAGAATATAAATTATTATCAATCGCTGGTGCATATTGGCGTGGAGATTCTGATAATAAGATGTTACAACGTATTTACGGTACTGCGTTCTTTAAAAAGAAAGATCTTGAAGAGCATTTAAAAATGTTAGAAGAAAGAAAAGAACGTGACCATAGACGAATCGGTCGTGAGATGAAAATCTTCGATACGTCTCAACTCGTCGGTGCAGGTTTACCGTTCTGGCTACCAAACGGTGCGACAATTCGCCGTGAAATCGAACGTTATATCGTCGACAAAGAAGTAGCACTTGGGTATGACCACGTTTATACTCCAATTTTAGCAAACAGTGATTTATATAAAACGAGTGGACACTGGGAGCATTATCAAGACGACATGTTCCCTGCTATGAAAATTGGTAACGAAGAACTCGTTCTTCGTCCGATGAACTGTCCACATCATATGATGATTTATAAAAATGAAAGACACTCATACCGTGAACTTCCAATTCGTATCGCAGAATTAGGAATGATGCACCGCTATGAAGCGTCTGGAGCAGTTTCAGGATTACAACGTGTTCGTGGAATGGTATTAAATGATGCACACGTATTTGTTCGTCCAGATCAAATTAAAGAAGAAATTAAACGTGTACTTCATTTAATCGAAGAAGTATACAAAGACTTTAAGATTGAAAACTACTCATTCCGCTTAAGTTACCGTGATCCAGAAAATACAGATAAGTATTTCGATGATGATAACATGTGGAACACTGCAGAGAGAATGTTAAAAGAAGCGGCAGATGAATTAGAACTTGAGTACGTTGAAGCACTCGATGAAGCGGCATTCTACGGACCGAAAATTGACGTTCAAGTGAAAACAGCTTCAGGAATTGAAGAAACATTATCAACAGTTCAATTAGACTTCCTACTTCCTGAACGCTTTGATTTAACATATATCGGTGAAGACGGACAAAACCACCGTCCAGTCGTTATCCACCGTGGTGTTGTTGGTACGATGGAACGATTTGTCGCATTCTTAATTGAAGAATATAAAGGTGCATTCCCATTATGGTTAGCACCAGAACAAGTGCAAATTATTCCGGTAAACTTAGACTTACACTATGATTATGCACGTGAAATTTTAGATGAAATGAAATCATATGGTATCCGTGCAGATATCGATACACGCGATGAAAAAATGGGGTATAAAATTAGAGATGCACAAACTCGAAAAGTACCATACCAAGTCGTCGTAGGTGATAAAGAAGTTGAAGCACAAGAAGTTAACGTGCGTAAATACGGTGAAACTGAGCAAAATAGTTACGAAAAAGAAGAGTTCTTATATAAACTCGTCGATGAGATTCGACTTAAAAAATAATAGGTAGGTGAGAGTATGACCTATTATTCTAAATACGGGATTAAATTTATAAGGTATAACTTGCTACTACTTCTTATACCGACGATCATCATTGTTTTGGTTGGGTATTTAAGAGATATTCCGCCAAATCGAATATCAGTATCGATTATACTCATTATAATCATCGTACTTGTGAATACGTTTAAGCCGGTGAAATATACGTTTACAAATCATCAGTTAATCATTTATAACGGTTTCAAAAAGTCGAAAATCTTTTACGATGCGATCACAAACGTTTCTGCAACAGACGATATTATCGTCGGTGGAAACAAAGCAGCAAAAAGTGAAGATGCGATACAAATTGATTATATTGGTGGAGTATATGATAACGTAAAAGTGTCACCAAAAGAAAAAGAAGCATTTTTACGTGAACTAAAGAAAAAAACAGTGAAGGCGAAATTTAATATATAAATATGTTTGACATATACAAATAACTACTGTATAGTTATAAGAGTTGAATTGAACGGACAAGTTGAAGCTCCCGCTTCACACCCTTAGCCAACGGTAAACGGGTTTTCGGGAATGGGCACTATTAGTGTCTTTTCAGTGAGCGGGTGCAGCTATGCACTCGCTCTTTTTTGTTCGTTAAATTTTTGGAGGTGTCAACAATAGCAAAAGACCAAGCAATTATTAATAATCGTATTCGTGCAAAAGAAGTTCGATTAATCAGCCAAAATGGCGAACAGCTCGGTATTAAATCTAAGCAAGAAGCACTTGAAATGGCAGAAAGAGTAGATCTTGATGTTGTTTTAGTTGCTCCAAATGCAAAACCACCTGTTGCTCGTATTATGGACTATGGTAAGTACAAATATGAACAACAGAGAAAAGAAAGAGAAGCACGTAAAAAACAACGTGTGATCAACGTTAAAGAGATTCGTCTATCTCCGACTATTGAGGAGCATGACTTTAATACGAAAGCTAACCAAGCGAAGAAGTTCTTATCTAAAGGTGATAAGGTAAAAGCTTCTATTCGTTTTAGAGGACGTGCAATTACTCATAAAGACATCGGTAGAGATGTTCTCGTTAAGTTTGCAGAGGCGCTAAAAGAAGAAGGAGATTTAGAAGTCCGTCCTAAAATGGAAGGTCGTTCGATGTTCTTAGTCTTAGCTCCTAAAAAAGAAAAATAATACTTGATTTTGGAGGAAATTTATTATGCCTAAAATGAAAACTCATAAAGGTTACAAAAAACGTGTTAAGAAAACTGCATCAGGTAAGTTTAAACGTTCACAAGCGTTTACTAGCCACTTAATGGCAAACAAAACTAAAAAACAAAAACGTAAACTTCGTCAACCAGCATTAGTTGCTAAGTCAGACGCAAGAAGATTAAAACATTTATTAGCTAAAGCTGGTAAGTAATTTTTAAGGAGGAACAACAATGGCTCGTGTTAAAAGAGGAGTAACTACTCGTAAAAGACGTAAAAAATTATTAAAACAATCAAAAGGCTACTTCGGTGCTAAAGGAAATTTATATAGAGTTGCGAAGCAACAAGTAATCAAATCAGGTCAATATGCATACCGTGACCGTAAAAATAGAAAGCGTGAATTCCGTAAATTATGGATCGCACGTATTAACGCTGCAGCGCGTCAACACGACATCAGCTACAGCCGTTTAATGAACGGTCTTAAACTTGCTGGCATCGAAATGAACCGTAAAATGCTTTCTGAAATCGCAATTAACGATGAAAAAGCATTCGAACAGTTAGTAAACACAGCAAAAGACGCTTTAAAATAATCTCTATCATCCACATTGAGTAATCAATGTGGATTTTTTAGTATAGATATATTTTTATTATTTGATTCAGGATTAATAAATCAGTTTTTAAATGTGCTAAAATAATGATTATAAAAGAAAGGGGATACATATGGATAAACAATTAGAATTACTAAAATCTCTAACAGATGCGAATGGAATTTCTGGTTTTGAATATGATGTTAAAAAACTAATGAAAGAATATTTAACACCAGTTTCTGATGAGCTCATTGAAGATAACTTAGGTAGTATTTTCGGTAAGAAAAAAGGGAATGGATCACGCACGATCTTAATTGGTGGTCACTTAGACGAAATCGGATTTATGGTCACACAAATTGACGATAAAGGGTTTATTAAATTTACACCGATCGGTGGTTGGTGGAGTCAAGTTATTTTATCTCAAAAAATGACACTCGTGACAGATGACGGCGAGTATATTGGTGTTGTTGGTTCTACACCTCCACATATGTTATCGCCTGAAGCACGTAAGAAAACAGTCGATATTAAAGATATGTATTTAGATATCGGTGTAAAAGATAAAGAAGAAGCAGAATCTCTCGGAGTTAAGCCTGGAGACATGATCGTGCCTTATACTGAATTTACAGAAATGGCAAACAAAGATTACGTTTTAGCAAAAGCATTTGATAACAGATTCGGTTGTGCACTTGCGGTGGAAGTGTTAAACGAATTAAAAGAAGAAGAAATTGATATTAACTTAGTGAGTGGAGCGACAGTCCAAGAAGAAGTCGGACTACGCGGTGCACAAACTGCTGCACATAAAGTAAATCCAGATCTTGCGATTGCGATTGATGTTGGTATCGCAACAGATACTCCAGGACTTCAAACAAGTGACGGTGTTGGAGTGCTTGGAGACGGACCATTACTCGTCATGTTAGATGCGACAAATATTGGACACGTCGGATTTAGAAAACACGTTCAAAAGCTCGCGAAAGAAAAAGGAATCGACGTACAACTTCAAGCTATCCCTGGTGGTGGAACAGATGCTGGACGTTTCCATACAGTTCACGACGGCGTACCATCACTTGCGATCGGAGTACCTTTAAGATACATGCACTCAAACGTAAGCATCATGCACCGTGAAGACTTTAAAAATGCAGTAAAACTTGTCGTTGAAATCGTAAAATCATTAAATGATGACGTCGTTGACAATATCAAATGGTAATTACGTCTAAAGATAATAAGCGTATCAAAGAAATACGTAAACTATTAACTAAAAAAGGGCGTACAAAAGCACAACAATTCTTAATTGAAGGTGAACACTTAATCGAAGAAGCGATTCAGTTTGGTGCACATATTGAAGAGATTTTCGTGCTTGAAACAGATACGTTTAACTTTGATTTAAAAACGACTGTCGTCACAAAAGACGTCATGTCGTCGCTATCGAAACTGGTGACACCGCCGGGTATTATCGCAGTCGTTCGTATGGAAACAAAAAGTATTGAAAGTGATCGAGTCCTTGCTATTGACGGTATACAAGATCCTGGAAATCTTGGTACTTTAATTCGTACAGCCGATGCCTTTAATTTTAAACGTATTTTAATCGGTAAAAACACAGTTGATCCTTATAGCGATAAAGTACTAAGAAGTAGTCAAGGTAGCCATTTTCACGTCTCACTTGAAGACGTAGACTTGATTGAAGTGATGCAAAATTTCAACGGGACAATACTTACGACAGATCTTTCAGGAGAATCACTTACAGATAAAGTCACAGATGAAAAAATAATGATTGTTCTAGGTAACGAAGGTCAAGGTGTTAGCGAAGAAGTACTCGCAGCTGCGAATTATAAAGTAAAAATTGATATGCCAGGAGACGCTGAAAGTTTAAATGTCGCCGTTGCTGGTGGTATTTTAATGCATCAGTATAGTCTTTAAGTTTTTTAAAAAATCATGTATAATTAAGTCAATCGAATAATAACTTCAAGCGAAGTAGGCATAAATGACAACGTTAGTATGACCAGAGAGTGAATACGATTGGTGGAAGTATTCTCATACTATAGTCAGGGTTCACCTAACAGATGAAGTTAAAGGGTCATTTCCTTATCAAATGAGAGAGCCTGTTTAACAGGAATTTAGGTGGTACCACGGAACTCCGTCCTATTGTTATAGGATGGAGTTTTTTTATGCGAAAAAATAAATGAGGTGAAAGTATTGAGTTATAAAGACATCGATATGCAAGCGATTAAAGAAAAATTTGAATCGCTATTTGAAGATGCCGCGGATCGTAAACAACTCGACGATTTACGCGTTAAATTTTTAGGTAAAAAAGGAACTGTCACGACGTTAATGCAACATATGAAAGACATTCCAAATGAAGAGAAAAAGGAATTCGGACAAAGCGTCAATGCGCTACGTCAATCAATTCAACAAAAATTAGAGCAAGGTATTGAAGAAGTTGAAGCACGTTTACTAAAGAAAAAATTAGAAAATGAAACGATTGATGTTACGTTACCAGGAAGACAACGTCCAATCGGTGGAAAACATCCGCTTCAACATATTATCGACGGTATCGAAGATATTTTTGTCGGTCTCGGTTATGAAGTGTATGAAGGTTATGAAGTTGAAAGTGATTACTATAACTTTGAAGCTTTAAACTTACCTAAATCTCACCCAGCACGTGATATGCAAGATTCGTTTTATATTTCTAACGAAACACTACTGCGTACACATACGTCACCAGTACAAGCACGCGTATTAAATGCAGCTAAAGGTAAAGGACCTATTAAAATTATCTGTCCTGGTAAAGTGTATCGCCGAGATAGTGATGACGCGACACATTCTCATCAATTTACTCAAATTGAAGGACTTGTTGTCGACATAAATATTTCTCTTGCAGATTTAAAAGGGACACTCGAATTATTCTTAAAAGAAATTTTTGGTCAAGACCGTGAAATTCGATTACGTCCAAGTTACTTCCCATTTACTGAGCCGAGTGTTGAAGTTGACGTATCGTGCTTTAAATGTGGCGGAAAAGGATGTAACGTTTGTAAGCAATCCGGATGGATTGAAATTTTAGGTGCTGGTATGGTGCACCCGAACGTATTAGAAATGGCCGGATTTGATAGTAGTGAATATAGCGGATTTGCTTTTGGTATGGGACCAGACCGTATGGCGATGTTATATTACGGTGTGGAAGATATACGTCATTTATATACAAACGACTTACGATTCTTAGAACAGTTTAAATATATTGAAGAAAGAGGGGTTAAACATGAGAGTATCTAAAGAATGGTTAGATCAGTTTATCCCGCTAGAAGTTTCAAAACACGAGTTAAGTGAAAAGATTACTAGAAGCGGTATTGAAGTCGATGACATTATCGATTATAGAGAAGAAGTGAAAGATGTTGTCGTCGGTTACGTAGAAGAATGCGTGCAGCATCCAGATGCTGACCGATTAAACGTCACGAAAGTAAATATTGGGAACGAAACGGTACAAATTGTATGTGGTGCACCAAATATTAAAGCAGGGGTTTACGTCATCGTTGCAAAAGTTGGCGGCACAATTCCAGGACTTAAACTCCGTAAAGCAAAATTACGTGGTGTAGAATCTCACGGTATGATTTGTAGTTTAGAAGAGCTCGGTATAGAGAAAGATTTAACGCCTAAAAAATATGAAGATGGTATTTTCATCTTTAGTGAGAATGAAGATGTGACAGTCGGACAAGATGCGTTAGAAGCACTTTACTTAAATGACTACGTCTTAGAGTATGATCTCACACCAAACCGTAAAGATGCGTTATCAATGATAGGTAGTGCGTATGAAGCGCGCGCACTATTTGGTGGAGAAGTGACAGAACCGGATCAGACGTTTAAAGAACACGAGTCAGCTTCAAAATTATCTGTAACGATTGAAGATAAAGAAAGCGTTCCTTATTACGGTGCGCGTGTCGTTAGAGACGTAATGATTCAACCGAGTCCGTTATGGATGCAGATGCGTTTAATTAAGTCTGGAATTCGCCCAATTAATAACGTTGTTGATATTTCTAACTACGTATTATTAGAATTTGGTCAACCGATTCATATGTTTGATTACGATAAAATTGGTAGTACAGAAATTGTAACGCGTTATGCTAAAGATGGTGAGACGATGACGACTCTTGACGGAAAAGAACGTGAACTGTTAGAGTCAGATATCGTCATTACGAACGGTAAAGAGCCAGTTGCCCTCGCAGGCGTAATGGGTGGAGACTTTTCTGAAGTTAAAGATGACACGAAAAATGTTGTTATTGAATCTGCGCTATTTGATCCGGTCAATGTCCGTAAAACGTCATCTCGCTTAAACCTACGTAGTGAGGCATCACAACGTTTTGAAAAAGGCGTATCGCACGTGTTTGTATTAAAAGCATTAAACCGTGCGGCACATTTACTTGAAAAGTACGCAGGCGGAACGGTAGAGGAAAAAATTATATCTGATGGACAGTTAGATTTAGAGGATACGACAATTAAGACTTCAGTCGACTTTTTAAATCAACGACTTGGATTATCTCTAAGTTCTGATGAGGTTAAAGAAATTTTAAACCGACTTGGCATTAAAGTCGAAGGTGAGAATGAGTTAACGTGTTATATCCCGTCTAGAAGAGACGATTTAAAAATTAAAGAAGATATTTCTGAAGAAGTCGCACGTATTTATGGTTATGATAATATCCCTTCAACATTACCGAAATATAGTAAAATCACGCCGGGTCAACTAACAGATTCGCAAGTGAAAACGAGAAGTATGCGTGAATTGTTAATGTCAAATGGCTATAGTCAGACGATTAACTACGCATTAACGAGTGAAGAAAATATCGGTTTATTTACACCGTTAAAAGAAGGGTTAAAACTTAGCATGCCGATGAGTGAAATGCATTCAGTGTTAAGAACGAGTCTTATCCCACACCTCGTTGATAACGCGACATATAATATGAACCGTATGCAAGAGCGTGTTGAAATTTTTGAAATTGGAAATGTATTTAAATCAAATGGTCAAACAGAGTTACCAGATGAGATTCAAAAGTTAGCAATTTTATCGACAGGTAAAGTAAATGACACGAAATGGTTAAAAACAACACACGAACCGGACTTCTATCACGTTAAAGGAATTGTCGAAGCAATTTTTACAGAGTTTAATTTATTAAGTTCTGTACGATTTGAAGCGACGCAAGACTACGAGGAACTACATCCAGGTCGTAGTGCTCACATTTTCTTAGATGACGTTAATGTTGGAGTCATTGGTGAGCTTCATCCGACGTATCGTAAAACACATGACTTAGGACAAACGACAGTTGCTGAAATTGATCTCGCATATATTTTAGACAATAGTGCATCAATTGAGTACGAACCAATCGTTAAATTCCCTTCGATTTCTCGAGATATCGCTCTAGAAGTGCCGAGAGAGATTACGTCTCAATCGATTATCGATTTAATCTGGTCGTTACGTCCGAATTATTTAGTCGATGTATATCCATTTGATGTGTACGAAGGCGAACATATTGACGACGATAAAAAGTCGATCGGATTACATTTAATTTATCTCAATAAAGAAGACACTTTAAAAGACAGTGATGTAAAAGAAGCACATGATCCAATTATTGAAAAGTTAGAAGCAAAAGGATTTACGATTCGTGAATAATAAAGAGGCATATTTGCCTCTTTTTTCAATGATTTAATTAGATTTGTTGTGAATACGCACATCCTTCAGTATAATTAAAATAAATTTAAATGAATTATTGATGAAAAAGAGAGAGTACTATGGAAAATAAAAAGAATAGAGTATCTGTTAAAATTTACAATAATGAATATACGTTAGTCGGTGCAAATGATAGAGAATACTTAGAGCGAGTTGCTGAAGCGGTCGATGAAAAAATAAGTGAAGTTGCACGTATGAATGCTGGTTTAGATTTACATCGTAAAGCAGTGTTAACGTGTGTAAACTTAATGGATGATTACTTACAACTCGAAGAAAAGTATGAAGATGTCTTAAAGCAATTAAAAGAGTCAAAGGAATAGTCTATGACAATTTTAATTATTATACTCATCGTAATTGGTGGAATTGTAGGCTATAGACGTGGAGGCATCCTTCAGTTTTTACATTTCTTCGGTACGTTATCAGCCATTATTATTGCGCGACTCAATTATAAACAGCTCGGAGACCGACTCGATCTAATTATGCCGTACCCATCTAGCCTTTCTGAAGTAAACAATATCGTCTTTGATGATATTGCGAATTTAGAACAAGCATATTATTATATTTCTGCGTTTTTAATTATTTTTATCGTGTCAAAAATTATAATTCAGATTGTGATTAGTGTATTTGACTACATCAATCAAATTATTTTTGATAGAAAAACGAGTAAAATTGTTGGAACAGTGTTAGGAATTATTGAATGTCTGTACATTTTAGCGATCGTTTTATTTTTCATTGGGACAGTTCCATCAACAACACTACAACAGATGGTCGGTAACTCAAGCTTAGCGACGTTTATAATCGACCATACGTTATTTATTTCTGGCAAGTTAAAAGACTGGTCACAAATATAGCTTATAGTAGGGCCAGAGTGGCCCTATTTTTTATGGAGGTATACAGATGACAAAAAGAGATATTATACGTATGCTCGAAGAAATCGCAACGTATTTAGAATTAAATTTAGAAAACTCATTTAAAGTTTCTGCATATAGAAAAGCAGCAGCAGCGCTCGAAAAAGATCCGCGCGCACTTTCTGAAATTGAATCATTCGACGGGATAAAAGGTATCGGTAAATCGGCAAAAGAAGTAATCGAAGAATATTTAGAGAAGAATCAAAGTACAGTGTTAAACGAATTAAAAGAACGTACACCTGTCGGGTTAACATATATGACAAAAATTCCAGGGCTCGGTGCAAAACGAGTCGCAAAGATTTATGAAGAGACAGGTATCGACAATTTAGATGACTTCGAACGGTTTTTACGGGACGGCAAACTTCAACAACTCCCTGGGTTTGGTAAAAAGACCGAAGAAAATATACTAAATGGTCTGATTTCGTTAAGTGATGTTAAGCGCCGTCCAATATCTACAGTCATGACGATACAAAAAAACATTGAAAGTTTTTTATCGTCATTAAATTATGTCGAACGCTTTGACATCGCAGGTAGTGCAAGAAGGTTCAAAGAAACGAGTGGAGATATTGATTTTATCGTTCAGTTAAGTGACAGTCACGAATTCATAAAAGACATTGAAGACGCATCCTTTTTTAAGTCGTTTATCACTAAAGGGGATAAAAAGGTTTCGATTCAATATACGGAAGGTTTAGTCAATATACAAGTAGATTTTAGGCTCGTTCAAGGTGACGAATATTACTCTACGTTACAGCACTTTACAGGGAGTAAAGATCATAACGTGAGAATGCGACAAATCGCAAAATCACGTAACGAAAAAATTAATGAATACGGCGTCGAAAGTGACGGTAAAATTATAACGTTTGATAGTGAAGCGCAATTTTATAAACACTTTGATTTACCATATATCCCGCCAGCGATGCGTGAAACTGGTTCTGAAGTAGACGTTAATATGAGTGAGATTATTACGCTCGATGATATTAAGGGAGATATTCATATGCATACGACGTATAGTGATGGTGCATATAGTATACGTGAGATGGTCGAAGCATGTATAGAGCGTGGTTACGAGTATATCGTCATTACTGATCACTCAAAAAGTTTACCCGTTGCAAATGGGTTAAGTGAAGAGCGTTTACTAAAACAAATCGAAGAAATACGTAAAATTAACGATGAATATGATGAAATTGACGTCTATGCAGGTACTGAAATGGATATTCTAAGTGACGGAACACTCGATTATTCAGATGATATATTAAAATCGCTCGACTACGTCATTGCGAGCATTCACTCTAACTTCAATCAGACTGAAGAGGAAATTATGCACCGACTAAAATGTGCAATGCATAATCCATATGTCAGACATATCGCGCATCCAACAGGGCGGTTAATTGGTCGACGTGACGGCTATAATGTTAATATGGAAGAGTTGTTACAAATCGCAAAAGATACGCGTACTATTTTAGAAGTGAATGCGAATCCGAATCGTTTAGATTTATCGAGTGACGCTATTTATGGAAAAGATATCATGTTAACAGTAAATACAGACGCGCATCATATCGATCATTTAGCGTTTATGGAATACGGTATCGCAACGCTTCAAAAAGGACAGGTTAATAAGAAAAACGTAATCAATACGTTATCTAGACAAGCATTTAAACAATTTATAGAAGATGGTAAGTGATAAGAAATGAATGAACGTACAATACGCGCTCTAGAATTTAACAAAATTTTAGAGCGAGTAAAATCGTATGCAATGAGTGAAAAAACGAAAAGTAAAATATCTCCTAAATTATTTGCAACGTCTGTAATAGAAGTAAAAGAAAACCTTGCTGAAACAGATGATATTTTAACGATTTTACGCCATCAACATTTAGAGATGGCAGGCATTTCAGACATGAAAGTCTATGTAAAACGTGCTCAAATTGGTAGTGTGTTAACGGTCGATGAGTTTTTAAAAATTAAAAGTAACTTATATCGTAAAGATACGTTGATTCGTGTAATCGAATCATTTAAAGAAAACGAAATAGAACTTCAGTCAATTGAACGCTACACGTCACAACTCCCTGAAGATAAATCACTCTATAAAGAAATTACGAGTACAATCGATGAAAGTGGCGTATTAGATCACGCGTCAAACGAATTATTAAAAATACGTCGACAAATTACACGTGAAGAAAGTTCAATTCGTACGCGCTTAAACGACATTTTAAGAAAATCTAGCAAGCATTTAAGTGACTCAATTATTACGATGAGAAATAATAGGTTTGTACTTCCAGTTAAAGCAGACTCTCAAAGTTCAGTGCGTGGTATCGTCCACGACGTAAGTGCGACAGGTCAGACGGTATACATTGAACCGATGGCCATCGTCGAATTATCAAATAAAATTGCGAGACTACGTGAACAAGAAAATGTTGAAGTAGAAAAGATATTAATTGAACTTACAGAGAGAGTTGTATTAGAAGCAGAATCGTTAATTCTTATCGATGATATACTTCATCATTTAGATCTCGTGCACGCGAAAGCGAAATACGGTAATGCTATAAACGGAACAATTCCAATTATAAGTGAAGATGAAGAACTTCATTTAACAAAGGCGTATCATCCACTGATTGATATCGATGAAGTTGTAAAAAACGATATACATATCGGTGATTTGTCGGTCATTATTACAGGACCAAACACTGGTGGTAAAACTGTTACGATTAAAACAATTGGTTTATGTGCAGCGCTCGCTCAAAGTGGGATCCCAATTCCAGCGTTAGACGGCTCAAGACTCCCAGTATTTGATAGTATTTATGCGGATATTGGTGACGAGCAGTCTATCGAGCAATCGTTATCGACGTTTTCAAGTCATTTAACGAATATTAGTCATATATTAGACGTTGCGACTAAAGACAGTTTAGTTATTTTAGACGAGCTCGGTGCTGGAACGGACCCAGAAGAAGGGGCAGCGCTCGCGATCAGCATATTAGAATTTTTACTCGATAAAAATATTAAAACGATAGCAACGACACACTATAAAGAGTTAAAGTCGTTTTCATATAGCCGTGAAGACGTAATCAATGCGTCGATGGAATTTGATGTCGACACATTGTCACCAACGTACCGTTTAATGATCGGTATTCCAGGTAAATCAAACGCATTTAAAATCTCAGAAAAACTAAAGTTAAATTCCTCAGTCATACGTCGTGCTGAAGAATTGTCCGGAAGAGATAACTTTGAAATCAACGAAATGATCGAGTCGTTAGAACGACATACAAAATCTGCGAGAATCCATGAGGAAGAAACGTATCAATTATTAAAAGAAACTAAAGATATTCATAAAACGTTAAACGGATTTATGGCAGACTACGAATATCAGAAAACTCGACTCATTGAAGCGGCTGAAGATAAAGCGAATACCATTATTAAAGATGCAGAAAGAAAAGCATCTGAAATTATCGAAGAGCTAGAGCTCATGAAGTCTCTCGGTGTTGATAATATCGAATCACATAAACTTATCGAAGCTAAAAAGGCATTAACAGATAGCTATTATGAAAAAGATATTAAAAAAGAGGTTACTTCAGAAGATAATACAGAACTTCATGTCGGTGATTCTGTCGATGTTTTATCGTACGGACAAAAAGGTGATGTCATCGAAGTTGATGGTGACGAGGTCACTGTTCAAATGGGTATAATTAAGATGAAAATCCCACGTAACGAGCTTAAAAAGCGTAAAGAGAAAAAAGTAAAACCGGTCATTTCTAGAAAAGTAAGTCGACAAAGTGTTCCGAATAAACTGGATTTACGCGGAGAGCGATATGAAGATGCGGTCATTCGACTTGACCGTTATATAGATCAAGTCGTGTTATCGAATTTAAATGAAGTTGAAATCATCCACGGTAAAGGGACAGGTGCTTTAAAAGAGGCAGTTGAAAAAACACTTAGAAGACATAGTAAAGTAAAATCGTTTAGACAAGGTTTACCGTCAGAAGGTGGATTTGGCGTAACGATTGTGACGATGAAGTAGGTGCTAAATATGGATAATTTTGATATGTATAAGCTCGCAAAAGTACTGATCACATTTGCAGTGATCATGTTTATTGCAGGGATATTATATTTAACTGTATTTCAATAAGCATAATATTTTTCTATATAAAAAAAACTGTTATAATATATTTACAATACAATTTGGAGGCATAATACTATGGCAATTTATGATGTAAATGATTCAGATTTTAAAGAAAAAATTAGCGAAGGTGTAAAACTTGTAGACTTTTGGGCGCCTTGGTGTGGACCATGTAAGATGATTGCACCAGTACTAGAAGAAGTAGCAACAGAAGTTGAAGGTAAAGCGGACATCCTTAAAGTAAACGTGGATGACAACCAAGCTACTGCAGCTGATTACGGAGTTATGTCTATTCCTACTTTAATTCTTATGAAAGATGGAGAAGAAGTAGACAAAGTTGTTGGCTTCCAACCAAAAGAGCAACTCGTTTCATTAATCGAAAAACACTTATAATATACGACTGAGCCGCGATAAGCGGCTTTTTTTATATCAATTGAGGGATCACTTATGGAAAAAGATTCACAGTTAAAGTTAAAACTTTCGGTGTTACCAAAAGAACCTGGCTGTTATTTAATGAAAAACAAACGCGATGAAATTATTTACGTCGGTAAAGCTAAAAATTTAAGGAATCGTGTACGATCATATTTTACCGGTGCACACGATGAAAAAACGATGCGACTTGTGAGTGATATCGTCGACTTTGACTTTGTCATCACAGATTCTGAAGTTGAGTCATTATTACTAGAAAACATTTTAATAAAAAAGCATCAACCACGTTATAACATTTTATTAAAAGACGATAAAAGTTATCCGTTTATAAAAATTACGAATGAACGACATCCACGTCTACTCGTTACACGTACGGTAAATAAACGAACAGGCAAATATTTTGGGCCGTATCCAAACGCTTATAGTGCACATGAAACAAAACGATTACTTGATCGTATTTATCCGTTACGAAAATGCGATACAATGCCGGATAGATTATGTTTGTATTACCACATTGGGCAGTGTCTAGGACCATGTGTGTATGAAGTAACAAAAACAGAAAATAACAAAATGATTCAAGGAATCACAAACTTTTTAAACGGTGATACCGATTCAGTCATAACAGATCTTGAAAATAAAATGCAAAAAGCATCAGAAGCATTAGAATTTGAACGTGCCAAAGAATATCGTGATTTAATTCATCATATAAATGCGACGATGGAAAAACAAAACATGTTAACGAGCGATATGACAGCGAGAGATGTGTTCGGATTTTACACGTATAAAGGTTGGATGGCAATTAGTGTCTTGCTGATTCGTAACGGTAAACTGATTGAGAAAAAAGCAGAAATGTTTGCAATGAATGATACAGTCGACGAAGAATTTAACCGTTTCGTCTTTCAGTTCTATGAGCTAGATTCGAACTTAAAACCAAAAGAAGTTCATTTACCAGTATCAATTGACCCAGCGATTTTAAATAAAGCATTACCGATGAAAACAATCACCCCAAAACGTGGTAGTAAACGTGAAATGGTTGATCTAGCGTGTAAAAATGCCGAAGTTGCAATTAAAAGTCGCTTTGAAATTATTGCGCGAGATGAAAGACGGACGACTGAAGCAATAGAAACACTTGGAGACGTACTGAATATTGAAACTCCAAGGCATATCGAAGCGTTTGATAACTCAAACATTCAAGGCGCAGATCCTGTTAGTGCGATGGTCACTTTTATTGACGGAAAGCCAGATAAAAAGTCATATAGAAAATATAAAATTCGTACGGTAGAAGGACCAGATGATTACGAATCGATGAGAGAAGTGATTCGCAGACGTTATAGCCGTGTATTACGTGAAGGTTTACCGCTTCCGGATCTCATTATCGTAGACGGTGGTATCGGACAAATGAACGCTGCGAAAAGTATTTTAAAAGATGAGCTCGGCGTATTTATTCCTGTCGCTGGTGTAAAAAAAGACGACAAACATAATACGGCAGAGTTGTTATACGGAGAAACTGCAGCAATCGTCCCTTTAAAGAAAACTTCACAAACGTTTTATTTACTACAACGTATACAAGATGAAGTCCACCGTTTTGCGATATCATTCCATCGAAATACGCGTAAAAAAACAGCATTTCGTTCTGCGTTAGACGATATTAAAGGACTTGGTCCAAAGCGTAAACAAGCGATGTTACGTGCCTTTGGATCAGTAGAAAATATGAAAACAAAATCCGTTGAAGATTTTCAAAGAATTGGGATTCCACAAAACATTTCAGAGGCAATTGTTGAAAAACTTAACAATAATAGCTGAAAAGGCTTTATAGTGTCTTGATTTAACTGATAATGAGTCGTAAAATATAAAGCAAACACTATGATTTGTTAATTTGGTTAGGGGGGACAATAGTGTCTAAACAAGATTCGAGCTTTTTTGTGAGAAGATTGCATTCATTGCTTGGAGTTGTGCCACTCGGTGTGTTCTTAGTTCAACACCTGATCATCAACAACTTCGCAACACGTGGACCAGAAGCGTTTAACACGGCTGCTGGATTCATGGGTAACTTGCCTTTTGTTTTAGTTCTTGAAACATTTGTCATTTACTTACCGATTTTATTCCATGGTATTTACGGTGTGTATATTGCATTTACTGCAAAAAACAACGTAGGTCGATACGGTACATACAGAAACTGGATGTTCCTTATTCAGAGAATTACGGGAATTATTGCATTCGTATTTATTGCGATTCACGTCTATCAAACACGTTTCCAAGTACTACTAGGTGCTGAAGTAAACTTTGATATGATGGCAGATATTCTCGGTAGTCCATTTTGGTTTGTATTCTATGTAGTCGGTGTTCTTGCGGTCGTATTCCACTTTGCAAACGGATTATGGTCATTCATGATTACATGGGGAATTACACAATCACCAAAATCTCAGCAAATAATGAGCTATGTTGCGATTATCGTTTTTGTAATTGTTGGATTCATCGGCGTTCAAACATTATTCGCATTTATTTAAAGGAGTGTCACTAATGGCAAATAATAAAGTTATCGTTGTCGGGGGTGGACTTGCAGGTCTAATGGCAACGATAAAAGCAGCAGAAAGCGGCGCACAAATTGATCTATTTTCAATTGTTCCAGTTAAACGTTCACACTCTGTATGTGCACAAGGTGGAATTAACGGTGCCGTAAACACAAAAGGTGAGGGAGATTCACCTTATAAACACTTTGATGATACGGTGTACGGTGGAGACTTCTTAGCGAACCAACCACCGGTTAAAGCAATGACTGAAGCAGCACCAAAAATCATTCACTTACTCGACCGTATGGGCGTTATGTTTAGCCGTACACCAGAAGGTTTACTTGACTTCCGTCGTTTCGGTGGAACGCTATATCACCGTACGGCATTCGCAGGAGCAACGACTGGTCAACAGTTATTATATGCACTTGATGAGCAAGTGAGAAAATATGAAGTTGAAGGTTTAGTAACAAAATACGAAGGTTTTGAATTTTTAGGCATCGTTAAAGATGCTGAAGGTCGTGCACGTGGTATTACAGCGCAAGACATCAAAACGGGTGAAATTCGTTCGTTCGGTGCTGACGCGGTAATTATGGCTACAGGTGGACCTGGAATTATCTTTGGTAAATCGACAAACTCAATGATTAACACTGGATCAGCAGCGTCAATCGTGTACCAACAAGGTGCAGTTTACGCAAACGGTGAATTTATCCAGATTCACCCAACCGCAATTCCTGGTGACGACAAATTACGTCTTATGAGTGAGTCAGCGCGTGGTGAAGGTGGACGTGTTTGGACATACAAAGATGGTAAGCCTTGGTATTTCTTAGAAGAGAAATATCCAAACTATGGAAACCTTGTACCAAGAGATATCGCGACGCGTGAAATCTTTGATGTATGTGTAAATCAAAAGTTAGGTATTAACGGAGAAAACATGGTTTACTTAGACCTTTCGCATAAAGATCCACACGAGTTAGATGTTAAACTCGGTGGAATTATCGAAATCTATGAGAAATTTACTGGAGACGATCCACGTAAAGTTCCAATGAAAATCTTCCCAGCAGTACACTATTCAATGGGTGGATTATATGTAGATTACGATCAAATGACAAACATCCCTGGTCTATTCGCAGCAGGTGAGTGTGATTACTCACAACACGGTGCAAACAGACTTGGTGCAAACTCATTATTATCAGCAATTTACGGTGGTATGGTTGCTGGACCTAATGCGATCGACTATGTGAACTCTTTAGAAACGACTTACGAAGAGTTAGATAGTGCAATTTTTGATGAAGCAGTAAAAGTCGAAGAAAATCGCTGGGAAAACATTCTTAACATGAAGGGTGAAGAGAACGCATATCAATTACACCGTGAACTTGGTGAATTAATGACAAACAACGTAACAGTTGTTAGAGAAAACGCAAAATTAGTTGAAACAGATAAAGAAATCGTTAAATTAATGGAAAGATATCAAAACATTAATATGGACGATACAAAGCAGTGGAGTAACCAAGCTGCATTCTTCACAAGACAATTATGGAACATGTTAGTGTTAGCACGAGTAATTACAATCGGTGCCTTAAACCGTAATGAATCTCGTGGTGCACACTACAAACCAGAATTCCCTGACCGTAACGATGAAGAATGGTTAAAAACTACAAAAGCGTATTACGAAGGGCCAACGGAAGCACCACGTTTTGAATACGAAGACGTTGATGTAAGCCTAATCCCACCACGCGTACGTGACTATACTAAGTAATCTGAGAGGAGTATTAAAATGGCAGAAACAATTAAATTAAAAATCAAACGCCAAGAAAACCCAGAATCACAAAGCTACTGGGAAGACTTTGAAATTCCTTACAGACCAAATATGAACGTCATCAGTGCGCTTATGGAGATTCAAAGAAACCCTGTCAATGCTAAAGGAGAAAAAACAACACCAGTCACTTGGGACATGAGTTGTTTAGAAGAAGTTTGTGGTGCGTGTTCAATGGTTATTAACGGAAACGCACGCCAATCATGTACTGCGCTAATTGACCAGTACACTCAACCAATCACGTTAGAACCGATGAGCACATTCCCAGTCGTTAGAGATTTACAAATTGACCGCTCACGTATGTTCGATAGCTTAAAACGTGTAAAAGCATGGGTACCAATCGATGGTACATACGATCTTGGTGCAGGTCCTCGTATGCCTGAAAAACAACGTCAAGTTGCATATGAACTTTCTAAATGTATGACTTGTGGTGTATGTTTAGAAGTGTGTCCAAACGTAAACGACAAATCTGACTTTATCGGTGCAGCACCGATTTCACAAGTTCGTCTATTTAACTTACATCCAACAGGACGAATGAACAAAGACGAAAGATTAGATGCGTTAATGGGCAAAGGTGGAGTATCTGAATGTGGTATGGCACAAAACTGTGTTAAAGCATGTCCAAAAGGTATTCCATTAACAACGTCTATCGCATCTATGCAAAGAGAAACAACATTCCATATGTTCAAATCATTCTTTGGTAGTGACCATGAAGTAGAATAATATACAAAAAGATGTGTTTCGACACATCTTTTTTTATTTCAATTTTTAATTCATGTATAATATAGCCATATAGGTTAAGGTGGGGATAAGTATGCCTTTAAATATGAATAGTGCATCGATTGAAAAATCATTGAGGCATTTATCGGTGCAAGTAAGGCTGTATGGACGTGAAATATTAAAAGAATATAAGCTATCAAAAATTCAATTTATCGCACTACAATGGGTGAGTGATTCGAACGGTCAAACGATCGGAGAGGTAGCTAAAAAGTTAGATCTTGCGTATTCGACAACGACGGATATTATAGACAAACTCGAATGTAGTGGTTTTGTACGTAGAGAGCGTGGTCATAAAGATAAACGTGTCGTTCTCGTAAAAATCGAACAAAAGGGTACAGAATTATTATCTCAAGTGATTCAAAAGCGTGTACAGTTTATCGAAGAAATTACGAGTGACTTTACTGAAGATGAGAAAGAAATGTTATCCACTCTACTTAAACGAATGATTAGTAAAAGTGAGTCGATGTCATATGAACAATAAGGCGATCGGAGTCATGGATTCTGGGGTTGGTGGATTAACAGTTGTAAAAGAACTCGTACGACAACTACCGAGAGAAAAGATCGTATATTTTGGGGATAGTTTAAGATGCCCGTACGGCGAACGATCGAAAGAAGAAGTGTTATCGTTCACGAAAGAAATATATAATTTTTTAAGTCGTAAAGATATAAAGCTGTTTATCATTGCTTGTAACACAGCGACTGCTCTCGCTATTTCTGAAATTAGAAAGATGATAGATATCCCAGTCATCGGTGTTATTAAACCAGGATCAAGACGTGCATTACAAATTTCAGACAATGACAATATTCTCGTCTTATCTACGCAAGGTACGATGCTTTCACATAAATATAAGTCGACGATACAAAAGATTAATAAATCAGCAATCGTCACAGAGCATGCGTGTCCAGATTTTGTACCACTTATCGAAGCATTTAATTATAAAAATGATGATATACGAAATAATGTAATTTCCGAAACGTTACAGAGCGTTAAAGACACAAATGCAGACACAGTGATTCTCGGTTGTACCCATTATCCGTTAATTAAACAAGCGATTGATGATTATTTTTCAAATGAAAAACATATTGTCGATTCTGGTTTAGAGACAGCAAGAGACGTTAGTGCTTTACTAGAGTTTAAAGAGTTACTCAGCTCAAGCGATGATGAGATTATACACGAGATATACGTTCACGGTGATCATCAACAATTCGAAGAGATTTTAAACGAATGGATGCCAAATTTTAAATATACAATTCAATCAGTAAAGTTATAGGAGTATTTTTATGAGTAAAATAGTAATCGCAAGTGGTAATAAAGGAAAAATTAATGATTTTAAATCAATTTTTAAACAGTTCGAAGTTGTTGGAATTCAATCTATTTTAGAAGATTTTAATCCTGTAGAAGATGGTGAAACGTTTAAAGATAATGCATTAATAAAAGCATTAGAAGGCGCAAAACGTACGAATTTACCTGTAATCAGTGACGATTCAGGATTGTCAGTAGAAGCGTTAGAAGGTGCTCCAGGCGTTAGATCTGCACGCTTTTCAGGTAATGACGCGACAGATCAAGAAAATAACGAAAAGTTATTACAACTTATGAGTAATAAAGAAAACAGATCCGCATATTTTACGTCAGTCATTGCGGTCGCATTTCCGGATGGAACAGCGTATACGTATGAGGGCGTTGTATTCGGTGAAATATTAGAAAGACCTGTTGGCACTAATGGATTTGGTTACGACCCGCTCTTTCAAACGTTAGATGGTAAAAATTTTGGTGAGTTATCAACGGATGAAAAAGCTGAGATTTCACATCGAAAACGTGCCATCGATAAGTTATTAGAAGATGAAAACTTATTTAATAGACTTCAAAGTTAGGTGAAATAATGAAAGTATTAATCGTCAGTGATAACCATAGAGAAAAAACAATGATTGAAAAATTGCCTAAAGAAATAGATGCTGATCTATACATCCATCTCGGTGATAGTGAACTGTCATCAGAAGATGCTGTACTCGAACCGTATGAGTATGTTAAAGGAAATACAGATTATGATATGAATTTTAGAACTGAACAATTGTATGACGGTCTTATTTATTTTACACACGGCCATTTATACCATGTAAACCGTGACCGAAACTTACTCGCTTCAAAAGCGAAAGCACTCGGTGCTACATATGCATTATACGGTCATACGCATATCGCTAAAGTTGAAAAAATTAATGACGTTTACTGTATAAACCCAGGATCAATATCCGCTTCAAGAAGTTCTGATCCAGAAACATATGCATTATTAGACACTGAACAAAAAAACGTAACGTTTTATAAGAGAGATGGAGAAGTGTTAAAACAAGTCGAACTCGAGTAAATCAATGAAACACGTATAATTATAAAAAAACATGTTGACATTTAGACGTGGCATTTACTATAATGGTTATTGTGTTCATTGATAGGTCCCGGTAGCTCAGCTGGATAGAGCAATGGCCTTCTAAGCCATCGGTCGGGGGTTCGAATCCCTCCCGGGACGTAATTAAAGCCTGTAACTTCAAAGTTACAGGCTTTTTTATTTTCTTAAATACCTTTATTTATACTTCATGAAAGATTACTTTACTGATTATGTTGGGTATACGATATACACGTATTAAAAAAGTATATAAAGGAGTTTAACGTATGGATAAAAATCATATTATTTTATTGATTAACGAAGATTTAGTCAGTATGGATGAAGAATTTAGAGATGAACCTTATGACATTTATTATCAACCGAATGAAGGGCAAATTTATATGTCTGTAAGTGGTATGGAATACGACGGTTACGATAAAGAGGCGTATATAATTGCTAAAATTGAAAATCAAGAAGTTGTGAATTGGTATATTTAAAAAGCACCCATAATATTGGGTGCTTTACTGCTTATATTAATCTACTAATTTTAGTCTTTCTTTTAGAGCATTAAATATGACTGCACCAATCATACCAACGATTAATGTCGATATGAATATCGCGATGACTGATGGCCAATATGGTATCCCTAATACAGATTTCAGCATGAGTGATACGATAAGCCCACATACAACTGCGTATTGTACGACGTTTATCCATAAGTTTTTAATAAAGTAACTAATTGTATACGAAACGACCGCACATCCTACTCCGACAAGAACGTCGATATACCCGAGTGGTGAAAAGAAGTTTGCAACTGTTACACCTACGATCATTCCAGGTATAAATTTTCGGTTTATAAACGGAAGAATAGCGAGCATTTCTGACACGCGGACTTGTATCATTCCGTGACCGATGGGGTTAATTGTCGTTAAGACGACATACAAAGCGGCGATACATGCATTAATTGCAAGATCTTTTGAAGTAAATTTCATTGTAATTCTCCTTAGTTTTTTATACAGGGAAGTTTTCGAACCTGTTTCAATGTGAAATTATAGCAAAACACATTAAAAATTACTATAGTATAATGAAGACAGTAAAAGATTAGGAGTATATAGATGAGTAAATTTGATGAAATGATTTTAGTAGTAAATAGAAAAGATTTATTTAATGATGAAGCACATGCGTTTAACGGTTTTTTAAGTCAATCTGATGCACGTTTTAATGAAATCACGAAGACGTTAGATGACTATGAAATTAAACGCCGTGGAGATATGGAAGAAGACGAGTCGTATAAACAACTCGTATCATATACGATTGTTGAAAGTGAAGATGAAACGCTCGTTTATAAACGTTTAACAGGTGGCGGTGAATCTCGTTTACATGGACTTCATTCAATCGGTGTCGGTGGACATATGAACGATATTGAATCTGAAGAAAACATTAAAGAAAAAATGTTTGAAAACGCAGCGCGTGAACTACAAGAAGAAATTGGCTTAGAAAAGAAAGACTTAAACGCCTTTGAACTAATCGGTTTAATTAACGATGATACAAACGAAGTCGGACGTGTCCATATTGGACTCGTATTTAAAGTAAATGTCGACAAAGAAAAAGTATTTACGAATGAAGAAGACACGCTACAACTTATATGGTCAAAAAGAGAAGAGTTAAAAGAGTTAGGAAACTACGAAACGTGGAGTGAACTCATCATTCGTGATTTATATGAATAATTTAACATCACACCCACGGTTTATTAAAAAAATCGAACGTGATTTAAAAGCACTCTATCATGATAATGATTTTGATTTATTCATAGAAAAATTTTCGGAATATAGCACGATAATCGATCATATAGATATTACTTTAGTCGAAATGTATTATGATGTGTTAATTCAAAAAAACGAATATGAAAAAATGTATAAATACGCACAGCTTTGTTTTCGAACGAAAGAAATGTCACGTGATGAAGCGGAACTTCATCTGAACATGATCCTTCAAGCGTTATTCAATTTAGAGTTATATGAAGAATTACTCGAATGGTCTAATATCGTTACTGTGACAGGTAAAGAGAGTGGGATGGCAGCCTCACTTATACAATTTGCGACACATTGCAAACATTATGCGACAGAAGAGTTAAAGAAAAGAAATACGATGACGCAACCAAATGAAAATAATGATGAAGTGTTTAATACGGTAGATATTGATATAGATGAGTATTTAAACGCCGAAAATCCGACACTTGTCATCGCTGCGGTTGAGCATTTAATCGATTTAAAAGATGAGACATATGGTGATGATGTTTATAAATTACTTCAATCGGAAAGAGATATGAGTGTAGCATCACTGATGGTCATTTATTTAAAAGAAATAGAGTATGACGGTGTCATTCATCTAGAAAAATTTGGTGAAACGTTTGATGCACATACGAGTGAATTTAAACAATTTGAGAAATCTGCAAAAGTTGAACCGACGATTCGTTGGATCGTCGAAGAGGGTCAGCTTCGCTTTGACCACGAGGAACGCATACAACAAGCGATTGAAATATTTTTAAACATTAGTTTACTATGGTATCCTCTTAAAGTGCCGTTCACACCTAAAGAACTAGCAAAAGGGTTTATATCGTATACAAAAATGTTAAATAACGAATTACCCATGCATTCGTTTAATGGTTTTGTGGCGGATTGGATACTAAAAATTGAAAAAGAAATTCATAAGTAGTCGATACTTTTATTGAAAAATCGATTATGTTACAATGAATAGGTTAATTAAAATGTAAAATAACGGAGGAAATGATTATGTCTCAAACACAAACTTGGGAAAAGAAAGAAGGAAACGTAGGTACATTAACAATTACAGTACCTTCTGAAGATTTTGACAAAGCTTTAGACCAAGCATTCAACAAAGTAAAAAAAGATATTCAAGTACCTGGATTTAGAAAAGGTAAAATTCCTCGTCAAATGTTCGAAAAACGCTTTGGCGTTGAATCATTATATCAAGACGCTTTAGATATCGTTTTACCAGGCGCTTATAGCAAAGCGATTGATGAAACAGGTATTAAACCAGTCGATCAACCGAGCGTTGATGTTAAAGAAATTGAAAAAGGCAAAGATTTAGTACTTGAATTAGAAGTGACTGTAGAGCCAGAAGTAGAGCTTGGTGAATACAAAGGACTTGAAGGTAAAGAAATCGATGCCGAAGTATCTGAAGACGATGTAAACGAACAAATCGAAGCGTTACTCGGTCAATATGCTGAGCTTGTCGTTAAAGATGGCGAAGTTGCTGAAGGTGACGTTGCAAACATCGACTTCAAGGGCTTCGTTGATGGAGAAGCATTCGAAGGCGGAGAAATGGAAGGACACGACCTTGAAATCGGTAGTGGTACATTCATTCCTGGATTTGAAGATCAGTTAATCGGTCTTAAAGCTGGAGAAGAAAAAGACGTAGAAGTTACTTTCCCAGAAGAGTATCAAGCAGAAGAACTTCAAGGTAAAGACGCAACGTTTAAAGTAAAATTAAACGAAGTAAAAGAAAAAGAAGCAAAAGAACTCACTGACGAATTTGTTAAAGAAGAATTAGAAGGCTTTGAAGGCGTTGAAACAGCTGACGAAGTTAAAAAACAAATCGAAGAAGACTTAAAGAACTTTAAAGAACAAGAAAGAGATTATGAATTAAGAGAATCTCTCGTTGTTCAAGCAGCTGAAAATGCGAAAATGGAAATTCCTGAAGCAATGGTTGAAAGTGAACAACAAAGAATGCTTCAAGAATACGAACAACGTCTTGCTCAACAAGGGTTAAACTTAGAGTTGTTCGAGCAAATCTCTGGTCAAACGAAAGAAGACTTACTCGAGCAAATGAAAGACGACGCGTTTAAACGTGTACGTACTGGTTTAACTTTACAAGCAATTGCACAAGCTGAAAACATTGAAGCGACTGAAGAAGATGTCGATAACGAATTACAAAAGTTAGCAGACCAATTCCAAATGGCAAAAGACGACATCAAAAAAGTACTCGGTGATTTATCTGTCATTGAAAATGATATTAAAAACCAAAAAGCAATTGAGTTCTTAGTAGATAACAGAAAACAATAAAATCAAGAAAAGCTCTATACATGGATGTGTATAGAGTTTTTTTATCAATACAATTTATTTGAAAGAGTCGGTATAGTATAGTAATATACGTAAGAGCGAAAGGTCGGTGTATACATGTTTAAATTTAACGAAGATGATCAAGATCTAACATGTAGTTTCTGTGGTAAAAACCAAGATCAAGTTCAAAAACTGATCGCAGGAAGTGGCGTTTACATTTGTAATGAGTGTATTGAATTATGCCACGAAATAATTGAAGAAGAATTAAAAGACGCACCACAAGAATTTTTAACTGAAATTCCTAAACCAGGTGAAATTCAAGCAGCTCTTGATGAGTATGTCATCGGGCAAGAAAAAGCAAAGCGTGCACTCAGTGTTGCGGTATATAATCACTATAAACGTATTAACCATGAAAGTGATGACGATGTAGAAATTTCTAAAAGTAACATCGCTTTAATTGGACCAACAGGTTCAGGTAAAACATTACTCGCACAAACTCTAGCACGTACGTTAGAAGTACCGTTTGCGATTGCAGATGCGACAAGTTTAACTGAAGCGGGTTACGTTGGAGATGACGTTGAAAATATTTTACTCCGTTTAATCCAAGCAGCGGATTATGATATTGAACGTGCTGAAAAAGGAATTATTTACGTCGATGAAATCGATAAAATTGCTCGTAAAAGTGAAAACACGTCAATTACTCGAGATGTTTCCGGTGAAGGGGTACAACAAGCATTACTTAAAATTTTAGAAGGAACAGTTGCGAGTGTACCACCACAAGGTGGCCGTAAACATCCAAACCAAGAATCGATTCAAATCGATACGAAAGATATTCTGTTCATCCTCGGTGGAGCTTTTGATGGTATTGAAGAGATTATTAAACGCCGTATTGGTGCGAAAGTAATTGGATTTGGTAGCGGCGAAGAAAATGTCGATACGAATGAAGAGTTAATGGCATTAGTTCGTCCGGACGACTTACAAAGCTACGGGTTAATTCCTGAGTTTATTGGTCGTGTACCGATTATATCGAATTTAGAAGAGCTCGATACAGACGCACTGACTTCAATTTTAACAGAACCAAAAAATGCGTTAGTGAAACAATATAAACGTATGCTTGAACTCGATGATGTTGAGCTAGAGTTTGATGACGATGCACTCGTTGCGGTCGCGAAACTTGCGATAGAAAGAAAAACAGGTGCGCGTGGATTACGTTCAATTATCGAAGAGCGTATGGTAGACATTATGTTTGACGTACCGTCAAATGATAATATTTCTAAAGTTAAAATTACGAAAGATACGATTGTGAATGAAACAGATCCTTTAGTATATGATGCTGAAGGTAACGAAATTCACTTAAATGAACAGAGTGCATAATTTATTAGGCTGTCTTTTATAAGACGGCCTTTTTTTAGAGGTGGAGTAAATGGAATTAAATCCAAACAAAATTGAATTTTTAATATCGGCAGTAGCAAAAGAGCAATATCCTGAAACACATTTACCAGAAATAGCGATGGCAGGGCGTTCAAACGTCGGTAAATCGAGTTTTATCAATGCGATATGTGGACGTAAAAATATCGCGAGAATTTCAAGTAAACCAGGTAAAACGGTGACGTTAAACTTTTATAATGCGGATAATCAATTCGTATTTGTCGATGTTCCAGGCTATGGTTACGCAAAGCAATCTAAAAAAGAACGTGAAAAATGGGCATCGATGATAGAGAATTATTTTATTCATAGAGAGACGTTGCATGCGTGTGTTCAAATTATTGATTTACGTCATCCGCCGACAAACGATGACGTTTTAATGTATGACTTTTTAAAGCAACTCGATATACCAACAATTGTCGTAGCAACTAAATCAGACAAATTACCTAAAAGTAAATTACAAAAACACGTATCAATTATCAAAAAAGAATTAGAATTAGAACCTGAAGACGTCATTATCCCATTTTCTTCAACTGAGAAGTACAATGTAGATAAAGTGCTCGATGCAATTGAGGAGAGAATCTAACAAATTATTGAACATTGAGCCAAAAACCTAAATGAAGGTCCTATATTTGATACTATTATATAAGTGAAAATATTTAATTAGTAAGTAAGGGGCAATCTAAATGCATGTTATTGCACTTAGTATAAACTATAGAAAAGCAAGCGTAGATGAACGTGAACAACTTAATTTTAGTGATCATGATATCGTACCAGCACTTCATACGTTACGTGATCAAAAAAGCATATTAGAAGCGGTAATTTTTTCAACGTGTAACCGAACAGAATTATATGTCGTGACTGATCAAGTGCATACAGGATCTTATTACACGAGAAACTTTTTAAGTGAGTATTTTAACATACCACTAGAAACTGTTAAAAACGTGACAGAGTTAAAAGTGAACGATGAAGCAATTCATCACTTATACCGGGTTGCTGCAGGGTTAGATTCAATGGTGCTCGGTGAAACGCAAATTTTAGGTCAAATTAGAGATGCGTTTATACTCGCACAAGAAGAACATACGACTGGCAAGATTTTTAATCGATTATTCAAAGAGGTTATCACAATCGCAAAGCGCGGACATAGTGAAACAGATATTTCTAAAAATGCCGTGTCTATGTCATATGCAGCAGTAGAACTCACTAAGAAGATTTTTACAAATATTCAAGATGTTAAAGTTCTCGTACTTGGTGCGGGAGAAATGTCAGAAGAAACGTTATTAAACTTAACGTCTAATGGTGTGAGTGATGTAACAGTTGTAAACCGTAACCCAGATAACGGCAAACAACTCGCAGAACGTTATTTAGGGCAATTTAGACCGATGGACGAATTAGAAGATGCACTGAAAGATACAGATATCGTCATCTCAAGTACAGGTGCACCGAACTTTATCATTACTGAAGAAATGATTAAAAGAGTCCGTAACGTCGATGATGAGCGTTCACTCATACTTATTGATATCGCTGTACCGCGTGATATCGATCCAAATGTTAATAACGTAAATAACGTCCATCATTATAATGTCGATGATTTAAGTGGAATTGTCGATGATAATTTAAAAAAGAGAAAAGAAGAAGCTAAAAAAATTAAAGCGATGATAGACACATCAATTCAAGAATTTTTAAACTGGGTTGAAATGCAAGGTGTACGACCTGTAATCGAAGCAATGCGTACGAAAGCATTAAACATACATGAAACGACGTTTGAAAGCATCACGAATAAGTTACCAGATTTAACTAAACGTGAAAAGACGATTATATCTAAACATATGAAAAGTATTATTAACCAAATGTTACGTGATCCTATTACGTACACGAAAGAACTCGCGGATGAACGTAAAGGCGCAGTACAGTTAACAGAGCTGGAACATATTTTTGGTATTGAATCTATCGTTGAAGATATTCATAAAAGACATTATGAATCGTTACAAGCGATTGAAAAACTAAGAAAAGAAAAACAAAATGTGAGAAAGTAGGCCAATCATGAAAACAGTTGTAGTCGGGACGAGACGTAGTGGTCTTGCAAAAACTCAAACGATGCAATTAATTGAATCGTTAAAAGAAAAGAATCCAGAAGTAAACTTTGAAGTAAAAGAAATCGTAACTAAAGGAGATAGAATTGTCGACCGTCAATTAAGTAAAGTTGGTGGTAAAGGTCTATTCGTTAAAGAAATCGAACACGCACTAAAAGTTGGAGATATTGACATGGCAGTACACTCGTTAAAAGACGTACCGAGTGAATTACCAGAAGGGTTTAAACTTTCAGCTGTACCAGTTCGTGAAGATAGACGTGACGCATTTTTATCGAATGGAAATGTGTCATTTAAAGATTTAAAACCAGGTTCAATTATCGGAACGTCAAGTTTACGTCGTGCAGCTCAACTTCAACAAATGCGTGATGATATTACGGTGAACTGGGTACGTGGAAACATCGACACGCGTATTCAAAAGATGCGTGACGGTGAGTATGACGCGATCATCCTCGCTGCAGCTGGTTTAAAACGTATGGGCTGGAGTGATGATGTCGTCACTGAATACTTTGATCCTGAAGAATTTATACCAGCAGTTGCGCAAGGCGCATTAGGCGTAGAAATTCGTGAAGATGATAAAGAAATGCACGAAATATTACAGACGATTCACCACGATGAAACAGCAACTGAAACGACAGCAGAGCGTACATTCTTAAAACGAATGGACGGTAGTTGCCAAGTGCCAATCGGAGCAAATGCACAATTTGTAGATGGTGAATTATATTTAACTGGTCTCATTATGAGTGAAGATGGTAATGAGAAGTTTCTCGTTAAAAAATCTGGAGACGATCCGGTTGTACTCGGTAATTTAGTTGCTGACGAAATGGAAAAAATCGGTGCAAAAGAAATTATTGATGAAATCAACAAAAATAAATAAAAGAGTCGTCGTTACTCAAAGTCATTTTAGAGATGTCGAAACATCTTTAGATTTAATTCATCTACCGATTATTACGTTTAAAAAATTACCGTATGATAAATCGATATTAAATAAACAATATGATTACGCCGTAATTACGAGTAAAAACACCGTCCGCTTCTTTAAAGACGAGTTAAATATGCTCGATGTAAAACATATCGCGTCTATTGGTAAAACGACGTCAGAAGCGCTCGTCGAAGCGGGATTCCACGTTGACTTTGAGCCGAGCGATTATACGCAAGAAGGGTTTAAAGAAGAGTTTAAAGTGGAAAAGGGAATGCGTGTA
This sequence comes from Nosocomiicoccus sp. HMSC09A07, assembly GCF_001808485.1. Lineage (NCBI taxonomy): Bacteria > Bacillati > Bacillota > Bacilli > Caryophanales > Staphylococcaceae > Nosocomiicoccus > Nosocomiicoccus sp. HMSC09A07. Next base: position 246,837 of record NZ_KV793627.1, on the reverse strand, counting down.
CTTTATCCTGCAAGTAAAGATAAGCGTTCAATTATGCGAGATTACTTTATAAGTGAAGGTGCAGAACTAACGGATTTACCGTTATACGCACCCGCATCGAATGATATTACGATAAGAGAGTTAAAACGTATACTCAGTGATATTGACGGTATCACATTTTCTAGTCCGTCTGGAGTCCACGCTTTTATGGAGCATTTTAATAGAGAAGACTTAACAGACTTAAAAGTAATTTCTATTGGGCACGTCACTCAAAGTGCTTTATTATCTTACGGTGTAAAAACGAAGATACCAAAAGAAGCGACATTAGAAAGTATGATTAACGAAATGGAAAAGGAGTTTCAAAATGAAATTTGATAGACATCGCAGATTAAGAAAATCAGAATTTATGAGAGATTTAGTGAGAGAAACATCATTACGTAAAGACGATTTAATTTATCCGATTTTCGTCGTGGAACGTGATAACGTAAAAAAAGAAATTCCATCGATGAAAGGTGTTTACCAAATCTCGTTAAATTTACTTGAAGAAGAACTAAAAGAAGTTTATGAACTTGGTATTAAATCGGTTATTTTCTTCGGTGTGCCAAATCATAAAGACGACGTTGGTAGTGGTGCATATGATGAAAATGGGATTGTTCAAGAGGCATGTAAACTATCTAAAAAATTATATCCTGATTTAATTGTTATTTTAGATACTTGTCTATGTGAATACACAGATCATGGACATTGTGGTGTCATCGATCCAAACAGGAAAGACGTTGATAATGACAAAACATTACCGCTCTTAATCGAGACAGCAGTGTCACAAGCTAAAGCAGGTGCTGACATTATTGCACCATCAAACATGATGGATGGTTTTGTTACAGAGATTCGTAAAGGATTAGATGATGCAGGTTTTTATCATATTCCGATTATGAGTTACGGTATTAAATACGCATCTAAGTTCTATGGTCCATTTAGAGATGCAGCAGAATCTACACCATCATTTGGTGACAGAAGAACATATCAAATGGATCCGGCAAACCGTTTAGAAGCACTACGAGAGCTAGAGAGTGATACACGTGAAGGTGCAGATATGATGATTGTAAAACCTGCACTTTCATATCTTGATATTATCCGTGACGTTAGAAACAATTCGAATTTACCAATCATTGCATATAACGTCAGTGGTGAATACTCGATGACTGTTAATGCGATCGAACAAGGTTTACTAGATGAAGATGTTATCGTAGAACAAATGTTATCTATTAAGCGTGCAGGTGCGGATATGATTATTACGTACTTTGCAAAAGACTTATGTAAAAAAATTAACGAAGGAGCAATTTAACGATGTACCAAAAATCGAAACAATTATTTGATGAAGCAGTTCATTTAATGCCAGGTGGAGTTAACTCTCCAGTTCGTGCGTTTAAATCGGTAAATATGGATCCGTTATTTATCGACAGCGCAAAAGGTGCGAAAGTGAAAGACGTTGATGGTAACGAGTATATTGACTACGTATTAAGCTGGGGTCCGTTAATTTTAGGTCACACTGATGAAGAGGTTGTTGAAGCGATTAAACAACAAGCTGAAAAAGGGTCTTCATTCGGTGCACCTACAGCGGTAGAAAACGAACTCGCAAAACTCGTCATCGACCGTGTACCGTCAGTTGAAATGATTCGTTTTGTATCTTCAGGTACTGAAGCAACACTTGCAGCACTTAGACTTGCTAGAGGTTATACAAACCGCAATAAAATCTTAAAATTTGAAGGATGCTACCACGGGCATAGTGACTCACTGTTAATCAAAGCAGGTAGTGGTGTTGCGACACTTGGTTTACCAGATTCACCAGGAGTTCCTGAAGGTACAGCTAAAAATACGATTACTGTTCCATATAACGATAAAGAAAGCTTAAAAGTCGCATTTGAACATTACGGTGACGACATTGCAGCGGTGATTATGGAACCAGTCGCAGGTAACATGGGAGTTGTTCCTCCAGTAAATGATTTCTTACAATATGTGAGAGACATTACGAATGAATATGGTTCACTATTAATTTTCGATGAAGTAATGACAGGTTTTAGAGTTGGATATAACTGTGCACAAGGATACTTTGGTATCGATCCAGATATTACTTGTTTAGGTAAGGTCATTGGTGGTGGACTACCTGTCGGTGCGTTCGGTGGTAAAAAAGAAATTATCGAACGTATCGCACCGGCTGGAGATATTTACCAAGCAGGTACGTTATCAGGGAACCCACTTGCGATGACAGCAGGGTTACACACGTTAAAACAACTCAATAAAGAGAGTTATGACCACTTTAATCATTTAGGAGATATGATTGAAGAAGGACTAACAGAAGTCTTTAAAGAGTTTAACGTACCATTTACAATTAACCGTGCAGGTTCTATGATTGGATTCTTCTTAACAGATGGTCCAGTTGAAAACTTTGAAGATGCAAATGGATCAGACTTAAAATTATTTGCTAAACTATATCCTGAAATGATTAAAGAAGGGGTATATTTACCTCCATCACAATTCGAGGGAATGTTCCTTTCAACAAAACATACTGAGGAAGATATTAAGTTTACAATTGAGGCGTTTAGAAACGCACTTTCACGTATTATGAAATAGGTATTGCTTTCGTTAGAAAAAATGTGCATAATTTAATATATAAATATGTAAGAGAGTAGGATGACTATGCCAATTCAAAAGAAAGATAAAAGACAACCTGCTTCAGAACGATTAGTATATTGGTTAATGCCTGTAGTAGCGTTTCTTTTACTGTTACCAGTACTTATTTATCATCTATAAGAGACAATACCTCGAGATTTCTCGAGGTATTTTTATATTGAGGTGATGGTGTTTGAGATTTTTAAAATTATTATGTCTTCTTGTGTTTATCGTATTAATAGGTGCTGTATTTAAGTTTTTCTCAATACCACTCGCATACTTGTTTGCGTCAATTATCGGAACGCTATTATTTATACGTATTATCGATAATGATATATATTTTCCAAAACCATTTGCGAATTCCGGTGTATTTGTAATGGGGATTCAAATTGGTACATCATTTACATTACCCGCGATTATTAAAATGACAGATGACTGGTACAATATCGTTATTATTACAATTTTAACGCTTCTGCTCGCTTTACTTTTATCGATCCCGTTTCGCTATTTAACGAATTCAACGGTTGAAACCGCAGTGTTAGCGAGTGTTCCAGGTGCTTTAAGTCAGATGATTATAATGGCAGAAGAAAATAAAAACGCAGATCTAATGCTCGTTTCATTGACACAGACTTCAAGAATCGTTTTTATCGTCATATTAGTGCCGATGATTACACATTTTTCTCAAAGTACTTCTGTCAGTAAAATTACTGAAGTGCCAAACTTATCTGAAGTGTTTTCAGTATATATGTTACTCATACCAATAGCAGGATATGTGATGTATCGTTTATTACGTAGGATAAATTTCCCAGCAGCAATCTTGCTCGGTCCAATGGTCCCAACAATCGTATGGAATTTAATAACGGAAGCACCATTTACGCTAGATTTTGTGCTCATTGCATTTGCACAAATTTTATTCGGTATTCGAATTGGAATGCAGATTACGACGTTATTTAGTCAACTTTCACTACGTGACATATGTGCAATTGTCATACAAAACATCGGCTTAATCTGCGGAAGTATGATACTTGTTATCATCTATACGATGTTTACGTCTCATGAATTTACGAGTTTATTTTTAGCGGCAGCTCCAGGAGGTCTCGCTCAAATTATCGTCGTTGCGATGGAGAGTGGTGGAGATATTGCGATGATTTCAAGTTATCACTTGTTTAGAATATTCTTTATCATCCTAATTGTCGTACCGATCGTTCATTATCTTTTAATGAGACCACGTGCTCAGAAAAGTTGACTTAAACGCGTGAATACAATAAAATTAACGTAGTTAAATATGAAGAGTAGAAGTAGTAGTATCATAAATGTCTTCAGAGAATATGCGGTTGGTGAGAGCATAGTCATAGTGATATGAAGTAGTCTACGTGTAGAATTTATCTTGAATGTATAGTAAAGATAGACGTTTAGTGAGCGTTAATCATAATTAAGTGTGGCATATTTATGCCAAATTTAGGTGGTACCACGGTAATCCCGTCCTATTTAGTAGGGCGGGATTTTGTCATTTAAAGAAAGAGGTTGATATAAATGGATATGCCAACGAAGTATAATCCAACAGAAGTTGAAAAAGGAAAATATGAAACATGGGTGGAAGCAGGTTATTTTGAATCAGATGTAACGTCAGATAAACCACCATTTACAATCGTTATCCCACCGCCAAACGTAACAGGTAAGTTACATTTAGGTCACGCATGGGATACGACACTACAAGACATTATTACACGTCAAAAGCGTATGCAAGGTTTTGATACGTTGTACTTACCAGGTATGGACCATGCCGGTATCGCAACGCAAGCACGTGTAGTACAACGACTTAAAGAAGAAGGCATTGATATTCACGATTTAACACGTGAAGAATTTTTATCTCACGCGTGGAACTGGAAAGAAGAATATGCAGGCCACATCCGCGATCAATGGAAAAAATTAGGTCTAGGATTAGACTATAAAAAAGAAAGATTCACGTTAGATGAGGGGCTTTCTAAAGCAGTACGTAAAACGTTCGTTAATATGTATAACAAGGGACTCATTTACCGCGGTGAATACATCATTAACTGGGACCCAGAAACACGTACAGCGTTAAGTGATATTGAGGTCATTCATAAAGAAATCGAAGGAAAATTTTACCATATTAAGTATCCATATAGTGATGGTAGTGGTTATATAGAAATCGCAACGACACGCCCAGAGACGATGCTCGGTGATACTGCGGTTGTCGTACATCCAGACGATGAAAGATATCAAGATATTATTGGTAAAACAGTAATTTTACCACTGATGGAACGTGAAATTCCTGTGATTACTGACGATTACGTCGATATAGAATTTGGTACAGGTGCAATGAAAGTCACACCAGCGCACGACCCGAATGACTTTGACTTAGGTAATCGTCACAATTTAGAACGTATTAACGTTATGAATGAAGACGGTACGATTAACGAACTCGGTGGGGAATTCGTTGGAATGGACCGCTTTGAAGCACGTAAAGCGATTGTGAAAGAATTAGAAAAAAGAGACCAACTCATTAAAATAGAATCCCACATGCATAGTGTCGGACACTCAGAACGTAGTAATGCAATTGTCGAGCCGTATTTATCGACGCAGTGGTTCGTTAAAATGGCACCACTTAGAGATGAAACACTCGAAAACCAAGAGACGGACAATAGAGTTCATTTCGTACCGAACCGTTTTGAAGGTACGTTTAACCGCTGGATGGAAAACGTTCATGACTGGGTAATTTCAAGACAGTTATGGTGGGGGCACCAAATTCCAGCATGGTACCATAACGAAACTGGTGAAATGTACGTCGGCGAAGAAGCGCCAGAAGATATCGAGAACTGGACGCAAGATAAAGACGTATTAGATACTTGGTTCTCAAGTGCATTATGGCCGTTTTCTACGTTAGGTTGGCCAGAAGAAACAGATTTACTTAAAAAATATTATCCAACAAACGTACTCGTTACTGGATATGACATTATATTCTTCTGGGTATCGCGTATGATCTTCTCAGGTCTTGAGCAAACTGATCAGCGCCCGTTTAATGATGTATTATTACATGGACTAGTTCGTGACGAACAAAATCGTAAAATGTCTAAATCTCTAGGTAACGGAGTAGACCCGATGGACGTGATTGATAAATACGGTGCAGATGCACTTAGATACTTCTTATCAACAGGTTCTACACCAGGGCAAGACTTACGTTATAGCGATGAAAAAGTTGAGTCTGTGTGGAACTTTATCAACAAAATTTGGAACGCATCTCGATTTGCGTTAATGAATATTGGTCCAGAATTTAAACATGCTGACATTAACTTAGAGGGCGAAAAAACAGTTGCTGACGAATGGATTTTAACGCGCTTAAACGATACGATTCGTGAAGTGACTCGTCTATTTGAAAAATACGAATTCGGTGAAGTTGGTCGTATTTTATACCACTTCATTTGGGATGATTTCTGTGATTGGTACATTGAAATGTCTAAAATCTCAATGAACGAAGGTACTGAAGAAGAAAAACAAATGACGCGTTCAGTATTACTTTACACACTTGATAAAATTCTAAAAATGTTACATCCGTTTATGCCGTTTGTCACTGAAGAAATTTACCAAGCGATTGATAATAGTCAATCTATCGTCGTGAGTGAGTGGCCGACGGTTGATGCGTCACTATCTAACGAAGAAAGTAATAAGACGATGAGTTTACTCGTAGACATTATTAAATCAGTACGTCAAACGAGAAATGAAGTGAATACACCACTATCTAAGCCGATCGATATTAAAATTGAAATTAAAGATGCAAACAGTCGAGCACTTATTGAAGAAAACAAACACTATATCACTCGATTCACAAATCCTGAAATGTTAGAAATCAGCGAAAAAGTGAACATTCAAGACGATGCAAAAACTCAAGTTGTTAAAGGTGCAACTGTCGTTTTACCACTTGAAGGTTTAATCGATATAAACGAAGAACTCGAACGTTTAGAAAAAGAACTCGAGCGTTTAGATGGCGAATTAAAACGTGTTAAAGGTAAATTAAGCAATGAAAAATTTGTGCAAAATGCACCGGAAAAAATCGTAAATGAAGAGCGTGAAAAAGAAGCTTCATACAAAGCGCAATATGAAGATGTTGAAGCTCGACTAAACGGGTTAAGAGGTAAGTAACATGAATTATGATGAGACGTTAGAATGGATACACAATAGAGGAAAATTCGGCATCAAACCAGGCGTTAAACGCATGGTTTGGATGCTGAATGAACTAGATAACCCACAAGACAATATTACAGGCGTACATGTCGTCGGTACGAATGGTAAAGGTTCTGTAGTATCGTATATACGTAGTGCGTTAAATGAAAATGATTATTCAGTTGGAACATTCACTTCACCTTATATTGAAGTGTTCAATGAACGCATTTCAATCGACGGTACGCCGATTTCTAACGAAGATCTCGCACACGTTGCCAATATCGTACGTCCTGTGAGTGAACGAATGGCTGAAGAGACTGAACTTGGACAAGCGACAGAATTTGAAATTATTACGACGATGATGTTTGTGTATTTCGGTAATGTCCATCCAGTAGATATCGTAGTAGTAGAAGCGGGAATTGGTGCGACTCATGACTCAACGAATGTATTTAAACCAGTCATGACCATTTTAACGAGTATCGGTAAAGATCATACAGATATATTAGGAGAAACACTCGTCGAAATTACGAAAGACAAAGCTGGAGTTATTAAAGAAAATACCCCGTTTGTGTATCATGTCGATGATACAGATTCAAAACAAGTCATTTACAAAGTATTAGAAGAAAACGATGCGAAAGGTATAGAGCTCGGAAGAGACATTATTTTACTAGATAATGACAAGGAGTTTTCGTTTAAATATAACGATTATGATTTTAACGATATTCAGTTAAAAATGCTTGGATACCATCAGATGCAAAACGCGAGCTTAGCTCTCGCATCACTTCTTGAAATGCATGATTTAAATATTGTAAATTTAGATATGAATAAAACAGTCCACGGTGTTGAAGACGTCACATGGGTCGGTCGAATCGAAGTATTACAAGAAGACCCGACGATTATTATAGACGGGGCGCATAATAAAGAAGCGGTTGACGTTTTAATTAAAACGATCAAAGATAATTATGCGGATAGAAAGATTACAGTTCTATTTTCATGTGTCGACGGAAAACCAATTCAATATATGGTCGATGAACTCGCATCAATTGCAGATGAATTTGTCGTGACTGAATTTGATTTTTATCGTAAAAAACCAGTTCAAGACATTTATGATGCCGTGAATCATCCGAATTTAAAACAAGTCGATGATTATATAAAATTTGTCGATCAGTTTGATGGTGATGTATTGCTTTGTACAGGTAGTTTATATTTCATCAGTTATATTAAACAACACTTTTCTAACAAATAAAAAAATCCCAAATTAGTATTTACTAATTTGGGAATTTTTTTACTCTTCATCACGTAAATATTTTTGTTCTTCTTTAGCATCTTGAAGTTTAAGTTCTTCTAAGATTTCACGTAATAATAATACTTCTTCTGCAGTTTCTGGTTCTTCTTCTTTTTCTTCAAAGGCACCGAATGTAGCTTTGTTTACGATTTTAACAAACATAAACACAGCAAAACCGATGATTAAGAAGTCGATAATTGATTGAATGAATACACCGTAAGTAATACCGTTCCATTCCCATGCAGATGCGAAATCTGTGTTACCAAATATTAATGCAATAAGTGGCATGATAATATTCGCTACAAGAGAATCGACGATTTTACCAAATGCTGCACCAATTACGACCGCTACTGCTAAATCTAATACGTTTCCGCGCATCATAAATTCTTTAAATTCTTTAATCATTAAATACACTCCTAAATTAAAACCTTTATATATTATACATTAAAATGATGAAAAGTATATGTTTACATCCATAATAAACGAATTGTTATTGTTTTATTCTTTTCCATAACTAAATCTTATACTTAGATATAGGTAGTTCGTATTGAAAAATAATGTTTATATGTTTCAAAATGAGCTGTAAACAGTTACAATTAAATTAACGTATATATTCTGGGGGGAAATTTTATGGCAAACAATTTACAAGAAAATGCAAAGCGCACATTGAATGTAAATGGGGTTGAGAAGACATACTACTCACTCAGATCTTTAACAGATGCTGGGCATAGTGATGTTGAACAGCTACCATATTCTATTCGTGTATTATTAGAATCTGTGTTACGTCAATACGATGGACATTCTATTCAAGAAAAACATATCGAGTCTCTTGCGAACTGGGACAAAGGTGATTTACAAGGTAAAGAAGTACCGTTTAAACCATCACGTGTAATTCTTCAAGACTTTACAGGTGTACCAGCTGTCGTGGACTTAGCGTCATTACGTAAAGCGATGAATGACAAAAACGGTGACATTCAAAAAATTAACCCTGAAGTACCAGTGGACTTAGTCATCGACCACTCAGTACAAGTTGATGCATACGGTACACATAGTGCACTCGTTAAAAACATGGAATTAGAATTTGAAAGAAATAAAGAGCGTTACGAATTTTTACGCTGGGCAGCTGAAGCGTTTGATAACTATCAAGCAGTGCCACCAGCTACAGGTATCGTTCACCAAGTAAACTTAGAGTACTTAGCAAACGTCGTACATGACCGTGATGATGTCGTATTCCCTGACTCACTCGTTGGTACAGACTCACATACGACAATGATCAACGGTTTAGGAGTACTTGGATGGGGTGTTGGCGGTATCGAAGCTGAAGCAGGAATGCTCGGTCAACCAAGTTACTTCCCATTACCTGAAGTTATTGGTGTTAAATTAAAAAATCAATTACCAGAAGGTGCAACAGCAACAGACTTAGCATTACGTATCACTCAAATGTTACGTGAGCACGGCGTTGTTGGTAAATTCGTTGAGTACTTCGGTGAAGGGGTATCAAACTTACCACTTGCTGACCGTGCAACGATTTCAAACATGGCGCCAGAATACGGTGCAACGAACGCATTATTCCCAGTCGATGAGGAAACATTAAACTACCTAAGACTAACTGGTCGTTCTGAAGATCATATTCAATTAGTGGAACAGTATTTAAAAGAAAACGACTTATTCTTTAATCCAGATAAAGAACCGACATATTCAGAAGTGCTTGAGCTAGATTTATCAACAGTAGAGCCTTCATTATCAGGACCGAAACGTCCTCAGGACTTAATCTTACTTACAAAAATGAAAGAAGAATTTGAAGCTTCTGTAACGAGAGAAAATGGTAACCACGGTCACGGATATTCTAAAGAAATCTTCGACCAAAAAGTCGACGTTGAGTATAACGACGGTGGAAAAGAAACTCTTAAAACAGGTGACTTAGTCATCGCTGCGATTACATCTTGTACGAACACATCTAACCCGTACGTAATGTTAGGTGCAGGATTAGTTGCTAAAAAAGCAGTCGAAAAAGGATTATCAGTTCCTAAGCACGTGAAAACTTCACTTGCACCAGGTTCAAAAGTAGTTACTGGATACCTTGAGAACTCAGGTCTTCAAGAGTATCTAGATAAGCTAGGGTTTAACACTGTTGGTTACGGTTGTACGACATGTATCGGTAACTCAGGTCCATTACGTGACGAAGTAACAGAAGCAATTACTGAAAACGACATGCTCGTATCATCAGTATTATCTGGTAACCGTAACTTTGAAGGACGTATCCACCCATTAGTTAAAGCGAACTACTTAGCGTCACCACAGCTCGTAGTTGCTTACGCTTTAGCAGGTACAGTTGATATCGACCTTTATAACGATCCGATTGGACAAGATAAAGACGGTAACGACGTATTTATGAAAGATATCTGGCCATCAATTCAAGAAGTAAGAGACACTGTGTATGAAACAGTAACACCAGAATTATTCAAACGTGAGTATGAGACAGTATTTACATCAAACGAAACGTGGAACAACATTAAAGTAACAGATGCACCATTATACGACTTCTCTGATGATTCAACGTATATTCAAAACCCAACATTCTTCGAAGATTTACCAGAAGAAGCGGGCAAAGTTGAAGCATTAAATGACCTTAAAGTTCTTGCGAAGTTCGGTGACTCTGTAACGACAGACCACATTTCTCCAGCAGGTGCGATTGGTAAAGATACACCAGCAGGTAAATGGTTAATTGAACAAGGTGTATCACCACGTGACTTTAACTCATACGGTTCTAGACGTGGTAACCATGAAGTAATGGTACGTGGAACATTTGCGAACATTCGTATTCGTAACCAAGTTGCACCAGGAACTGAAGGTGGATACACAACTTATTGGCCAACTGGCGAAGTAATGAGTATTTACGACGCAGCTATGAAGTATAAAGAAGACGGCACTGGTTTAGTTGTACTTGCTGGTGACGACTACGGAATGGGATCAAGCCGTGACTGGGCAGCTAAAGGTACAAACTTACTCGGTGTGAAAGCAGTACTTGCTGCATCATACGAAAGAATTCACCGTTCTAACTTAGTTATGATGGGTGTATTACCGCTTCAATTCGTTGAAGGTAAACACGCTGAAGACTACGGTTTAGAAGGAAACGAAACGTTTAACATCCCTGTAAACGAAGATGTTAAACCAGGAGATATCATTACAATCACTGCGACTAAAGAAGATGGAAGCACTGTAGATATCGATGTTAAAGTGAGATTTGACTCTGAAGTAGAAGTAGACTATTACCGTAACGGTGGTATCTTACAAATGGTACTTAGAGACAAACTTAAAAACTAATTTGTCGAATATAAAAGGCCAAGACATTTGTCTTGGCCTTTATTTCTTTTTAAATAAGTATGCTTTTGGTTCAGTTTTGTTTTTAATCCGCTTCATGTTTGGTATGTGTTTAAAGACGATAAGTATAAATAGTATTCCTGATACGATTTTAAGTGCTAAGTTATTTGTAAACAACGATAGTATAAAGAGCATCGTTACGCCAGATACACTTGCAAGTGATACGTAGTGGAATACAGTTAAGACGATTAAAAAACAGAGTAAAATAATTAAAAAGATGAGAGGCGCAACGGCCATGATCACACCGGCACCAGTTGCGACAGCTTTTCCACCTTTAAACTTTAAAAATATAGAATATACATGGCCAAGTGCTGCACATAATCCAAATATAATGACCGGTATATCTACGTTCGCCCACATCGCTACATATACTGGAATTGCACCTTTTAAAAAGTCTAATATTAAGACGATAATCCCTGATTTCTTACCTAAAATTCTAAACGTATTCGTCGTACCGATATTACCGCTTCCGTGTTGTCTTATATCGACGTTATAAAACACTTTTCCGATAATGTAAGCAAACGGAATCGCGCCAAAAATATATGAAGCAATAAGTAAAACGATTGTTGATAATTCCATTTGACACCCTCATTTTTAATAGTAGGTAATAATATTTTAACACATCTCGCTCGTGTGTATATAATTATTAATGAAGCGTCTATAATAATGTTATGTAAACTTATAAAATATGTTAGAGGTTTTCAAATTGAGGGAAGTACTATAAAATATAAGAAGAGATTTTAATTCGAACGTATGTTTGTAGGAGGTACGCGGTTGGCACATTCAAATTACTCAGATGACTCAATTCAAATATTAGAAGGCCTAGATGCAGTTCGTAAACGTCCAGGTATGTATATTGGATCTACAGACGCAAGAGGTCTTCATCATTTAGTATATGAGATTACAGATAACGCAGTAGATGAAATTATTAACGGCTATGGTAATAAAATAGAAATTACAATCAATAAAAATGGAAGTATTACTGTGAGTGATAACGGACGTGGATTACCGACAGGTATGCACCAAAGTGGTAAGTCGACTCCAGAAGTTATTTTTACTATCCTCCACGCTGGAGGTAAGTTTGGCTCTGGTGGATATAAAACGTCTGGAGGACTTCATGGTGTTGGTGCGTCCGTCGTAAACGCATTATCAGAATGGCTAGAACTTGAAATATGTAGAGACGGTAAACGATATAGTATGTCATTTAAAAACGGTGGAGAAGTTGACGAGCCGTTAAAAGAAATTGGCAATACGAATCAAACCGGAACGCGTGTTACGTTTAAGCCAGATCGTACGATTTTTAAAACGGGTACACAATTTAATTTCGAGACAATCGTTGATCGTATGAGAGAATCAGCATTTTTAGAAAAGAATCTAGAAGTGAGTATTACTGACTTAAATACAGATAAACATGAATTGTTTCATTACGAAGATGGCTTACTTTCTTTTATTAATTTCTTACATGAAGGTAAAGAAAACTTTGGTTCACCGATCGCGTTTTCTGGTAATCTAAACGGTATGCAAGCAGATGTTGCATTTCAATATAATGACCAGTACACAGAAACGGTCATGAGTTTTGTAAACAATGTCCGTACGAAAGACGGCGGTACGCACGAGGTTGGCTTTAAATCATCATTTACACGTATTTTTAATGATTTCGCGCGTAAAATTGGCGAATTAAAAGATAAAGACAAAAACCTCGAAGGTAACGATATTCGTGAAGGGGTAACAGCTGTCATTTCCGTTAAAATTCCTGAAGAGTTACTTCAGTTTGAAGGACAAACAAAAGGGAAGCTCGGTACACCTGAAGCGAGACAATTAATGGATCACGTTTTAAGTGAGAATTTACCATATATTTTAGAAGAGAACGGTGTTTTATCAGCTGAACTCGTTAAAAAAGCAATTAAAGCTAGACAAGTACGTGTCGCTGCACGTAAAGCACGTGAAGAGATGCGTAACGGTAAAAAATCGAAACGTCGTGACGTTTTACTATCTGGTAAGTTAACACCAGCTCAAAGCAAAAACAGAAAGAAAAACGAACTCTTTTTAGTAGAGGGGGACTCTGCAGGAGGTTCGGCGAAACTTGGACGCGATAGAAAATTCCAAGCGATTTTACCGTTAAGAGGTAAAGTGATCAATACAGAACGCGCACGTTTTGAAGATATCTTTAAAAATGAAGAAATAAATACGATTATCCATACGATCGGCGCAGGTGTTGGTAATGAGTTTGATATCGATCAAGTGAATTACGATAAAGTGATCATTATGACAGATGCAGATACGGATGGTGCACACATTCAAGTGCTACTTCTTACTTTCTTCTTTAATTATATGCGTCCACTTTTACATGCAGGTAAAGTGTATATCGCGTTACCTCCGTTATTTAAATTAGAGAAAAAACGTGGTAAAAAACAAGAGACTCGATATGTGTGGACAGAAGAGGAACTTGAAGCAATGAAAGAAGAACTCGGTGATAACGTTGAAATTCAGCGCTACAAAGGTCTCGGGGAAATGATGGCAGACCAGCTTTGGGAGACGACGATGGATCCAGAAAATCGTACACTCATTCAAGTTCTAATTGATGATGAGGCACTTTCGTTAAAACGAGTATCAACTTTAATGGGTGATAACGTTGAAATTAGACGTGACTGGATTGAAGAGAACGTCAGCTTTACGTTAGAAGATGACGCGTCAATACTCGATAGTGATCGTATTGACATTTTAGAGGATGGTGATAGTTATGCATAAACATATTCAACAATTAAAACTTGAAGACGTAATTGGTGACCGCTTTGGTCGATATAGTAAATACGTTATACAAGACCGTGCGATTCCAGATGTACGTGACGGATTAAAACCCGTACAGCGCCGTATTTTATATGCGATGTATAAAGACGGAAATACGTTTAACAAAGGATATCGTAAATCTGCGAAAACTGTCGGTAACGTAATTGGTAACTACCACCCACACGGTGAATTGAGTATATATGACGCGATGGTACGTTTAGGTCAAGACTGGAAGATGCGTGAAGAGCTCGTTCAAATCCACGGTAACAAAGGTTCAGTCGACGGAGACCCACCAGCAGCAATGCGCTATACTGAAGCGCGTCTGTCTGAATTATCAGGTGAGTTATTAAACGATATCGATAAAGATACTGTCGACTTTATGGATAACTTCGACGACACGGCAAAAGAACCGACAGTATTACCGTCAAAGTTTCCAAATATATTAGTGAATGGTTCAACTGGTATTTCAGCGGGTTACGCAACAGATATTCCACCGCATAATTTAGAGGAAGTCATTAACGCCACGCTAAAAGTCATCGATAAACCGACTGTAAAAACAAGTGAATTACTTGAAATTATGCAGGGACCTGATTTCCCAACAGGTGGGATTATTCAAGGTAAAAAAGAACTTCAAAAAGCATATGAAACAGGACAAGGTAGAATTGTCGTGCGTGCAAAAGTCGACGTTGAAACTAAACGTGGAGACAAAGTACATTTAGTCATTACAGAATTACCGTTTGAAGTAAATAAAGCAGCACTTGTTAAAAAGATCGATGAGATTATATTAGATAAAGAAGTCGATGGTATGTTAGAAGTGCGAGATGAAACAGACCGTGACGGTTTAAGAGTGATCATCGAATTACGTAAGGATTCAAATATCGATGCGATACTCAATTACTTATATAAAAAGACGAATTTACAAGTGTCGTATAACTTTAATATGGTCGCAATTAATAATCGCCGACCAAAACTACTAAGTTTAAAAGAGATATTAGAAGCATATATCGCACATCAAAAAGACGTCGTTTTACGTCGTTCTAAATATTTACTCGATGCAGCGTCAAAACGTATGCATATTATCGAAGGATTAATGCGTGCGTTATCGATACTCGACGAAGTTATTCGAATTATACGTGAATCAGAAAACAAGAAGAATGCGAAAGAAAACCTGATGAGCGCGTATGATTTTACTGAACGACAAGCAGAAGCAATCGTCATGCTTCAGTTATATCGATTAACTAATACGGATATCGTCGATTTAGAAAACGAACATGTCGATTTAGAATTCGAAATCAATATGTTAAAAGAAATAATAGATGATGAAAACACGCTTAAAAAAGTGATTAAAAAAGAGTTACGTGACGTGAGACAACAATTCAAATCAGAGCGCTTAACAGTCATCGAAGATAAGATACAATCACTTGAAGTCAATCGTGAGATGTTAATTCGAGAAGAGGATACAGTAATTACTGTGACACGTGACGGATACATTAAGCGTACAAGTCCGAGAAGTTTTGGAGCGAGTCCATTTGAAGAACTCGGTATGAAAGATGACGATGAGTTACTGTTCTTTAAAGAAGGACATACGCTAGAAACGTTACTCGTATTTACGAACCGAGGAAATTATATGGTAATCCCTGTCCATGAACTAGAAGAGATTCGTTGGAAAGACCACGGCGTACATTTATCAAGTAAATATAATATCGAAAGTAATGAGTATCCACTGTTTGCGTATGCGATTGAGTCGTTTGAGGAAGCGGCTTCTATCGTCATTACGACAAAACTTGGTCAAGTGAAGAAAACACCGTTAAAAGATCACGAAATGACACGTATTAACCGTGTGATTACAGCAATCAACTTAAGTAAAGATGACGCAGTCGTTAGCGTGGATGTTGTAACAGACAATACGAGCATATTGTTACTGACTAAAAACGGTATTTCACTTATGTTTAATATCGATGAAGTATCAGAAACTGGTCTTCGAACAAAAGGTGTTAAAGGCATATCGTTAAAAGAAGACGACAAAGTAGTATTAGGACAACTCGTAAAAGACAATGATTACTTGTTATCTGTGACGAATAGAGGAGCCGTGAAACGTACGAGTATCGACGTATTCGAACTCGGAAAACGTAGTCAAGTTGGTAAAATGTTATATAAAACAGTGAAGTCAAAACCGCATGAAGTAGTCCGTGCCACACTTTACAAAGGTAACTTTAAGATTTTCTTATTTAATGATGAGGAGCATGTAGATATTGAAGCAATGGATATTCGTTTATCCGACAAATACTCAAACGGATCCTTTGTGATTGACGAAGACAAATTTGGGGAGATAGAAACCGTAAACTTTTCTAAGTACTTAATACCTTAATCGTATTGTATTTTAGATGTAAGTTGTTAAAATAGAGATATGATAATGTAAAGGGGGAAAATTATCATGGCTGAAAACAAAAATGAAAAACAGTTTTCAAGACGTGACTTCCTGAAGACAACAGGTGTTGCTACTGGTGGTATTATCGGTGGTTCGTTACTTGGTGGACTCATTGGGTTCAACTTAGATGGCGGTAAATCTGATGCACCGACTGTCGGAGGAGGCGATTCTGGTGAAGGTGGCGGCCAATCGGCTGAATCACTTCCAATTAAAGATGCGAGAACATACTTCAGTCGTCAAGACGACTTTAAAAATCTTGCTGCAGCTGCAGATATTATTTATCCAGAAGATGATAATGGACCGGGTGCAACTGAACTCGGTGTACCATATTTCATCGATAGACAAATGTATGGTCATTACGGACACAACGCAACAGACTACCGTTTTGGACCATTTGAACCGATGCGTTCAGATACTCACGGGCGTCAAGAAAGAATTACACGTGGTGAGATGATGATTATCGGTTTAAGAAAATTAACTGATGTCAGTCAAGAAGCTCACGATAAAAAGTTCCATGAACTTGAAGAGAAACAAATGATTGATATTTTAAAACAATTTGAAGCGGGAGAAGTTGAAACGCCAGGTATGCGTTCAGAGGCATTCTTTGAATTATTAAGAAGCCTTGTGATTGAAGGTGTGTATTCTGACCCGGTTTACGGCGGCAATAGAGATATGGCAGGTTGGAAGATGATCGGTTACCCAGGACCACGTATGGGATGGGAACACGATATTATGTCTGAAGAGTTCTTAGAACTCGAACCTGAAAGTTTAAGAGATTATCAAGGAGGAGGCGTAACTTATGGCTAAGAAATTAGATAAAGTCGACGTAGTTGTTGTAGGTACCGGCTGGGCTGGTGGAGGAGTAAGTGCTGAAATGGCGAAAGCTGGTAAAAAAGTAGTTACACTAGAGCGTGGTGGACACGCAAACCGACAAGACTATATCGGTGTAAAAGACGAGCTTCGTTTTGATAATCGTTTCCAAATCATGCAAAACTTAAAAGGTGACACAGTAACGTCACGTAACGAATTGGACGAAACAGCGTTACCTGTTCGTACGATGAAAGACTTCCAATTAGGAGTTAACGTCGGTGGAGCAAGTGTGCACTGGGCAGGTAGTACATATCGTTACTGGCCATATGACTTTGAAATTCGTAGTATGACTGAAGAGCGCTACGGTAAAGATAAAATTCCTGAAGAAATGTCAATTCAAGACTGGGGAATTACTTACGAAGAGCTTGAGCCATATTATGAAATGTGGGAGAAAACAGCAGGTATTGGTGGAGAGCAAGATCCATTAGCTCCAGAACGTAAAATGGAATGGCCAAACCCACCAATGGAAGAAACTCCTCCATTAAAATTATTTAAAGATGCTGCGAGAGAACTCGGATTACATCCGTTCCAAATGGCATCAGGAAACATGTCTCAAAACTATGAGAACCCTGATGGAGAAAAAATGAACGCTTGTATGTACTGTTCATTCTGTACACGTGCAGGCTGTGACTTCAGTGCAAAATCTGACCCACTCGCAACTGTTATTCCAACTGCTTTAAAACACGATAACTTTGAATTACGTACAAACTCTCTTGCTCGTAGAGTACTGTACAACAAAGATTCTAAAAAAGCAGAAGGTATTCTATATACAGACTTAGTAACTGGTGAAGAATATGAGCAACCAGCAGACGTTGTTGTACTTGCAGCATTTGCGATTTCTAACAACCGTCTACTTATGCTTTCAGATATCGGTGAACAGTACGATCCAAAAACTCGTAAAGGTGTAATTGGACGTAACTTCAACGGTCAATAC
This sequence comes from Nosocomiicoccus sp. HMSC09A07, assembly GCF_001808485.1. Classification (NCBI taxonomy): domain Bacteria; kingdom Bacillati; phylum Bacillota; class Bacilli; order Caryophanales; family Staphylococcaceae; genus Nosocomiicoccus; species Nosocomiicoccus sp. HMSC09A07. The sequence goes on along the minus strand of NZ_KV793627.1, from coordinate 228,321 downwards.
AACTCTTCATTCAACGGTGCAAGAGGATTCTTCGACGATAAGAAGTTTAACTTATACATGGGTGCAGGAGCACTTGGTGCATGCTTAAACGACTATCAAGCGGATAACTTTGACCACACTGATTTAGACTTCATCGGTGGTGGATGTATCGAATTACGTCAATACGGATTTGGTGCGATCGCTAGTGGACAAAATATTAAAGGCGATACACCAACTTGGGGTAAAGAATTCAAGGAAGAGTCACTAAAATATGCATACAGTATGCTACACGTTTGGTACTCTGCATGTACTTTATCTTACTACCACAACTACACGGATTTAGATCCAACATATAAAGATGAGTTTGGTGATCCGTTACTACGTGTAACTTACAAGTTTGGTGACAACGAACGTAACATCGCGAAGTTCGGTGTAGAAAGATGTCATGAAATCTTAGAAGCGATGGGTGCAGACCACATCGAAGATGACCAAGTACCAGAAGAATTTGACCACGTATATTCTGGTGGACACTACACAGGTGGAGTTATCATGGGTGAATCAAGTGAGAACTCAGCAGTCAACAACTACCTACAAATGTGGGACGTTGACAACCTATTCGTAGTCGGTGGATCAGCATTCCCTCAATTCGGAGGACACCACCCAACACCAACAATCGGTGCACTCGCATACCGTGCGTCAGAAGGTATTCTAAAATACTTAGACGACGGTGGCGGACAATTAGTAAAAGACAAAGAAGCGGCGAACGCATAATATAAAATTTAATTCGCACACCCTCTAATGTTAGATGAAATTCTAGTTTTAGGGGGTTTTTCTTCTTAAATAAAAATCATTTGTATAGACAAAGTGAAATAAAAAGCTTATTATATAAGTAACAGAACCCACCACGCCTCTTAACAATGCGTACCATGGTGGGACTTTTTTTATATCTTGATAAGGGGGACCTTATGGTAAACGGTGATAATATGCATATTAAACAACCAAAAACATATGAGGAACAAATCGATTTATTAAAAAAACGTGGACTTATTATAGAAGATGAATCATATGCTATAGATATACTTAGTAAAATTAATTATTATCGTTTTAGCGCCTATACTTTAACTTTAAATAGTAATGATATATTTTATGAAGGTGCTTCATTTAATCATATATATAAATTGTATGAATTTGATAGAAAGTTACGTTTAGAATTACTATCATTATTGGAGAAAATTGAAGTTTCCTTTCGTACTAAAATCTCCTACTATTTGGCCCATAAATATGGTTCAACATCATATCTAGATGAATCTAACTTTAAAAATTTAGACTATTTCAACGATATGAGAACTCAAATTAATCATGAAGTACATAGAAGTAAAGAACTATTTATTATTCATCATAAAGAAAAATATAAATCCATATTTCCAATTTGGGTTGTAATTGAAGTCACTTCATTCAGTTTACTTTCAAAAATATACTCGAACTTACATGATAATGATCAAGATGGAATTGCAATTACTTTTAACAACAACCGTTTTTATATTAGAAACTGGTTATATGCTTTATCTACTTTAAGAAATATCTGTGCGCACTTTGGTAGACTATATAACAGACATTTACCTATTCATTTTAAACTATCAAAAGCGGATCGAAAGAAAATAAAATATGGCAATACTACTTTTGCAGCTATTTATGTGATTTGTAAAATTTTAAATGATAAAGTTTTAACGAAAATACTATTAACAAATATCTCAGAACTTTTTAATGAGTATGAAGAAGTGGATATTACTCAATTAGGTTTTCCTGAAAACTGGACAAATATTTTAGAAACCATATAAAAGTATCGAATTAAATTAGGTTTAATAAATTTATTTATTACGGTGCTTAATATTATGAACTTTTAGTTATTTAGGCGTTTATTTAACAAAAAATGTGCGATTTTGTTAGATATCCGCGGATAATTAACAAATTTTAGTTTTTCGACCTTGTTTTTGTTAGATATATCAGGATAATTAACAAATTTTGGTTTTTTCAACTGCTTTTTGTTAGATATATCCAGATATCTAACATTTTGTGAGTTATTTTGTTAAATAACTCCCAGTTCGTACAGAAGGTGCGTTATTATGCTTAGGTGATTTTCACGGTGCGATGGGTGACGGTGGAATTTGTGGTACAGGCGTTGAAATTGCTGGTTCTGCCGTTTTAAAAGTAGAAGTAATTAAAGATAATGTGATCGAGCATCCAATCGTCAAATATGATGAAGGACTTTCTTTTATCGTTTCAAAAGAAACGCTCGATGAGTCAGTGAAAGAAGCTACAAAACAAGCGGCTCATTACCTAGCTAAAAATACTGAATTAGAATTAGATGAAGCTGCGATGTTACTAAGTGCCGTCGGTCAGGCACAAATCAGTCAAGTCGTCGATCCACTCATGACAACGCGGTTTTTAATCCCACAATTTGTATTAGATACGTATGACTTAAATTTTTATTAAGATAAAGAACTAGAGCCACTTCTCACTATAAAGAGAAGTGTCTTTTTGTGCTATCATTATAATTAATAGTGTTTCTATAGAGGTGAATGTAGTGGGGAAGTTTTTAGATTTTTTCTTTTCTAAAAGAAGTCGTGAGGATCGTGAGCGTGAGGGTGTTTTATCGCTTAGAGAAAAACTTGAACAAGATTATCGTGAAGATGAATACGATAAAATTCCGTATATTGCGTCTGAAGGTGATGCGCATGATCTGTTAAAGCAAATTAAATTGTCTAACACGTTATTGCCGCATAAATCGTATATGACGTTCATTAATGATAACGAGTTAGTGTTCGGTCACGTCGTCATGCTTTGGTGGATTAAGAATGTGAATCGTAAACGTTCACCGAAGTTCTTCTCACAAGAGTACGGTTTAAACTATAAAGAAGAATTCGAATGGCTGAAGGAAAATGGTTATGTAGATGAAAATACGTTGACGTCAAAGGGAGAAGATGTAATAACTAGTCATCCTGACATTATTGATCATCATAATGATAGATTTAGGTAGGGATAGTTAGCTTAAGACTCGGATATTTAACAAAAATTTTCGGAATATGTTAGATATCTCAGGATAATTAACATATTTTGATTGTACGTGCTGATTTTTGTTAGATATATCATTTTATCTAACAAAAAAGCGTCGAAACAACGTAAAAGTGTTAAATAACGGTACTAATCCAGTACATCAAAACTAAAATCAAACAATATTGAACAATATCAAGCACTTCTCACTATTAGAGAAGTGCTTTTTTACCGGTTATACCGATATTTTTACCACTTACGAATTTTTTAACTGTAATTTTAAATATAATTGTATACTGAATTTAGCGAGAGAGGGAGGGGTCGAAAGTGAAGGTTAATCTTATTATCGATAGTAGTTTAGATGAAGATGAAGTGCAAGTGCACGCACAAAATGCCACTGTTGGCGCACGAGTGTTGTCGTACGTCGACCACTTTACGAAAGACAAGGAAAATATCACTGTGAAATCTAATGATGAATTTACCGTCATTAAAAAGATGGATATCGTTTGTGCTGAGATTCATAACAAAGTGCTGACGATTTATACGAGTAAAGAATCTGTAGAGACGTACAAAAGCCTCTCGACATTTTTAGATGAACTGAATTCAAATACGTTTATGCAAGTATCTAAGTCAGAGTTATTGAATATTCAAATGATTAAAAAAGTAGAGCCGTCCTTTTCAGGGAATTTAATTGCAGTCATGTCGAACGGTCAAAAGGTCAATATTTCTAGACGGTTTGTATCAATATTAAAAGAAAGGTTGGGGATTTAAATGTTAGTAAATGCATTAAAGTTTATGGTTCAATCTGTACTAATCGGAAGCTTTATCTATTTAGTTTCACTTATGATTTTAGAACCTTCTAAGGAGATTATGTCAGTATGGATTGCCTCTTCACTTATCGGACTCGCAACGTGTGCACATTTAACAAAAATGCCACCACCTCTTGCTGGACTCATACAACTCATTGTAGGTACAGTCGCTTTTACAATTGTTGCGGTGATGAACGGATGGATATCAGCAACTCTTACTGACGTATTATTCTACGCCGCTTCAATCATCGTCATTATTTTAATCGTTCAAAGTGTATTTATTATTATGGCAATTCGCGATAGTAAAGAAATCAACAAAAAATTAAATGATAAATAACATACTGCCACTGAGCTTCTCGGTGGCAATTTTATTTCTCATTTACTGCTCATATATACTATATACGTTGAAAAATACAGTTTTCTTAGTGTAGTATTATAAATATAAAGAAAATAGGAGGCACTTATGGGATTAAATATTAATCATTTATCAAAACAGTTCGGCGATTTTACAGCTGTTGACGATTTAAACTTTACTGTCCAAGAAGGGGATATGTATGGTTTACTTGGTGGAAACGGTGCAGGTAAGACGACGACGTTTCGTATGATCTTAAACATATTAAAACCAACGAGTGGTTCTGTAACGTTTAACGATAAAAAATCGATTACAACTTTACAGACTACATTGGATATTTGCCTGAAGAGCGTGGATTACATCCAAAACTAACTGTTGAAGAGCAAGTGCTTTATCTGGCGCAACTTAAAAACATGTCTAAACAAGACGCTAAAAAGCAATTAGAATATTGGCTAGAGCGCTTTAAAGTATCTGAAAACATGAAGAAAAAAATCGGAGCGTTATCTAAAGGGAACCAGCAAAAAATTCAACTCATTGCGAGTATTATCCATAATCCAAAGTTACTCATACTCGACGAGCCGTTTTCTGGATTAGACCCGGTTAACGTAGAATTATTAAAAGAAGCGGTCAAAGAGTTAAACAAAAATGGTGCGACGATTATTTTTAGTACACATCGTATGGAACACGTTGAAGAGTTATGTGAATCAATTTGTATTTTAAAACGTGGGAAACAAGTCGCAGAAGGCTCTATTAAATCTATTAAAGATGACTTTAAGCAAAAAACGATATTCATTCGTGGAACGCATGACGTATCGTTCTTAAAAGATCATCCAGGTGTTTTATCTTACAATAAGAAGAAGGATTTAGTGATACTAAAAATTGAAGATGAAACATTTGCTCAACCGATTTACGATCGCGTAACACCACTTGGTTATTTTAGTGAGTTTAGCGTAAAAGATCCGACGTTAAACGAAATATTTATAAGTAAAGTGGGTGAGCACGATGAATAAATTTTTAGCGACGTTATTGTCGACGTATATACAAAAAATTAAAGCGAAATCGTTTATAATTACGACGCTATTACTCGTTCTGTTCGTATTTGCAGGTATGAACTTCGACAAAATTTTAAATCTATTTGATAGTGAAGATGAAAAAACAGTAATAACGATAGAAGCGACAGAAGAAGATAAAAAAGTCGTTACGGATGTTATTACGTCGTTCGACGATACGATTCTAATAGAGCCAGATGCTAAAAACGTATTACAAATCGATTCTGAAGAGCTACCAATCAAAGCAACGCTAACTTCTGACGGCGAATTATCTAACGATAACCGTCAAGCGATAGAGTTTGCTCTTGATGAGTTAAATAAAATCTACGTGACAAATGCGATTGATATCTCTGAAGAGGATTTAGCGTTACTTGATTCACGTGTAGATTTAACTGTCAAAAGTAGTGACTCTGACGGTGAAGAGGAAGTAGAAGAAGGCGGATTTTTCGAAAGTGAGAACTTACTGAATTTAGTTATTATTTATGCAGTCATTATGCTTATGTTCTTTATCATCATTGGATATGCGAGTCAAATCGCAACGGAAATTGCTCAAGAAAAATCATCACGAGTCATTGAAATGATCGTATCAAGTATATCTCCAACGCAGCACGTATTAGCGAAAGTAAGTGCGATTATACTCGTATCTTTCACACAGATATTGATTGTAATTGGTCTAGGGCTAATTGCATTTAAAACGTCTTCTTTACAAGAGACGTTATCAGAATTTGAATTAGTTTCAAATGAACACACTGTACCAATTATTGTTTACTCTGTTGTATTTTTAGTGCTCGGATTATTACTATATTTAATATTTGCAGCATTACTTGGATCGTTTATATCGCGTATGGAAGACTTACAGCAAGGACTCATGCCATTATCATTTATTTCAATCGGTGGATTTTATATCGGTCTATTTAACATCATGAATAGTGATGGAACTTTACTCAAGATAAGTAGTTATGTCCCATTCTTTACACCGTATACAATGCCAGTACGACTTCTTAACTTAGATACACCGATGAGTGTAATATATATCGGTATCGCAATTCTCGCTATTTCAATCATATTATTGCTGTTCTTAACGACGACAGTGTACAAGCGAAACGTGTTAATGAATGATTCTAATATGTTAAAATCGATTAAAAAATTGAAAAATATGTAAAATAAATGCCGATGGGATATCCCATCGGCATTTTACTTAGTTAAATAAGTTTTTAATGGATTCAAATAGTGATCTAAAGAATGATTTAATAGACTCGATGAGCCCTTGTCCTTCTTCACTTTCAGCGAAGTCTTTAATATCGTTACCTAAGTTTTTCGCTTTATCTTTTGCGTCTTTAAAAGCATCACTATCTTTAATTTGGTTAAGTAAGTTTTTAGAACTTTCTAAGATTTTTGTTGCAGATTCTTCATTGAAAAATCCTGAGTTTTTAATTTGGATAATAATGTTAATGATTTGAGTTTTTTGTTCTTCAGTCACGATGCCATCGAGTCCGTTGTCTTTAATTTTTTCATCGACAATTTGACGGATGTCGTCTTCTGTGAGGTTTGCACCGTTGTTAATTTGGTTAATAATCGTAATTTTGATTTCGGTAATTGCTTTGTTTAATTGTGCTTCACTAAAGCCGTCTTTACCTTCGTTTTCAGACGTGATGTCTGAGATTGTGTTTAATTCATCTTGAGCGTTTTTCGTATATTCAGGATTTAAACTATCTCCTTGGACTTCATACGCTTTATAAATTCCTGTTAACGCTGATTCTCCTGTAACGTCGTGTGGTGCAGCGATTACGACATCTGCATTAGTCACACCTGCTGTAATCAATGCGTTTTGATAAGTTTGTGGACCAATTTGAGTGATTTTACCGTACGTTTCGTCGATATCAATTTTTAGTCCGCCAGAGTTCTTCTCCATAATGCGAATACTAGAGAATAAAATACTGTCGTCATATCGATAGTTAATATATTTTTCAGTGTCGTTACCATATACGTAATCGACGATGTCATCATCTTTAGTTCCTAATAATTTTGCTATTTGCTCTTGTTGAGGTGAATCTTTAAGACCAGCACCATAAATTGTGACGCTTTCTTTCCATGCGCTTGCAGCGAGAGCTGGTGTTGCGAGTGTAATCGTTAATAAAAGCGATGCGATTACTGCTATCCACTTTTTCATATATAAACATACCTCTCTTACTTCTAAATTTGTTTTAAGGATACTATATTCATTGTCGTTATACAAAAGATAAGGTATTTACGCTTCGTAAAAATATGTTATTCTAATATAGAACATATGTTCGTAATAGGAGGTAGCGTATGTACAATTATCATTTATGTCCAAAGAGAGATATATTTTGTATCGATCAGAAAAGTTTCTTTGCGAGTGTATCTTGTATTATGAATGGATGGGATCCGAATACGACGTACCTCGCAGTCGTTGGTGATGTTGATTCGATGGGGTCTGTCGTATTAGCAGCAACACCAAAAATGAAAGAACTCGGTATTAAAACAGGATCGAGACATTTTGAAATACCAAAAGGCGAACATATTAAAGTTATTAATCCTTCGATGAAAACCTATTTAACGTATTCAAAGCGTATTACAGAAATTGCTTTACAATACGTTGCACCTGAAGATTTTCATCAATATTCGATTGACGAATTTTTTATGGATGTGACAGATAGTTATCATTTATTTGCTGAAACACCGTATGCGTTAGCTGAAATGTTAAAAGCACATATTTATAGAGAAACGAAAATTGACTGTGCGATTGGGATTGGAGATAACGTGTTGTTAAGTAAAGTATCTTTAGATATTGAAGCAAAGAAAATGCCGAGCGGTATTACAGAGTGGCGCTATCATGACATTCCTGCAAAACTGTGGCCGATTACACCGTTAAGAGATTTTTTTGGTATTAATAAACGTTCAGAAAAGAAATTGAATCAGCGGGGTATATTTACTGTTAAAGACTTAGCACTTTATCCGGTAGAATATTTAAAAAGAGATTTTGGCGTGATTGGAATCGACTGGCATATGCACGCAAACGGTATTGATTTTAGTAAATTAAGTGAAAAATACAATGCGAAAAGCCCGACAATCGCAAAAAGTCAAATACTAATGAGAGATTATCAATTTCACGAATTATATGTCGTCTTACTCGAGCACGTGGATGAGGTCATCCATCGACTTCGTTTAATGAATAAGCGCGCACGAACGATACATTTTCAAGTGTCGACAAAATTCGGGAAATCGTACGGGAAACAATTTACAATTGATGAAGGGACACATGACGAAAACGAAGTGATGTTTGGTATTTGGATGCGACTGACAAAAATTGCTGATACAGACGCACTGTATCGTACGATTAGTGTTAGCTTAACGAATTTAATTCGTAATGATTATATACAAGGTAATTTATTTAAAGATAATGAAAAAGAGTATAAACGAGATCAACTGTTAAAGACAATCGACGAATTAAAAGTGAAATACGGAACACTTAGTGTGATGCGTGCGTTAAGTATGACAGAAGCCTCGACGTTAAAACTAAGAGAAGGGTTAATTGCGGGTCATAAACGCTAAAAAAGCTATATAAATTATGCTATAATGATAGATTGATATTAAGTTATGCAGAAAATGGTATGAATAGAATACTATAGTAAAAAAATGCTATACTTTAAGCGATGAAACGAGTATACGATAAAGGATTGAAACGAATGGAGTTTGTAGAACTTACACAAGAAGAATTTGGACAATATACGAAAGAAAACTTTAGTCATTTTACACAGACGTTAGATAATTACCGCTTAAAAGTCGATGAGGGTGCAGAAAGTTATCTCGTCGGTTTAAAACATGATGGTGAAGTAAAAGCAGCGTGTTTAGTTACGCTCGGTCGTGTAATGAAATTCTTTAACTTTGCTTATACGAACCGTGGTCCAGTGTTAGATTACAGTGACGAAAAAATCGTTAAAGCATTTTTTAGAGGTCTAGAATCATTTTTAAAAAATAAAAAAGTCGTGTATCTTCGTGTAGATCCATATGTCGTACTAAATGTACGTGATCACGACGGAAATATTCTAGAAGAAAAAGATAGTCATCAATTATTTGATACGTTTAAAAATCTCGGGTATGACCATGACGGATTTACAGTTGGCTTTAGCCCAGACACTCAAATTAGATGGCATTCAACATTAGATTTAAAAGATAAGACTGAAAAAGAAATATTTAATGACTTTGATCAACTACGTAAACGTAATATTAAAAAAGCTGAAAAAGATGGAATTAAAGTTAAATATCTCGATTTAGATGACATCGATATATTTACTGACTTTATGGAAGATACAAGTGAGATGAAAGAATTCTTTGACCGTGGACCGAAGTTTTACAAGTCACGTAAACAATATTTCGGTGACAACGTTATGATTCCACTCGCATATGTTGATTTAAACGAGTATGTGGATACGTTACAGTCTGACGTCCAAAAAATGCAAAGAGATTTAAACAAAGCAGAAAAACAGTTAGAACGTCATCCAGATAATAAGAAAGCACAAAACAAAGTAAAGAACTTTAAAGAACAACTTGCTAACATTGAAAAGAAATTAGAGGAAGGTCTAAAACTTCGTGAAACTCACGGTGAAGAGTTGCCGGTTGCAGCGAGTTATTATATCAATACACCACATGAAGTTGCATATTTAGCTGGAGGTACTGCAAATGAATTTAGACATTTTGCAGGAAGCTATAGTATCCAATGGGAAATGATTAAATACGCTATAGAACATGGCATAGATATATATAATTTCTACGGAATTAGTGGGAAGTTTACAGAAGATGCTGAAGACTATGGTGTTATTCAATTTAAAAAAGGGTTTAATGCAACGGTCAATGAATATATTGGAGATTTTGTAAAGCCAATCAATAAAACATTAGATAAGTTATATCACCTGTTAAAAAGATAAGGAAAGAGAGAAAAGTATGAAGTTTGTACAATTAACTGATGAAGAATATAAAAATTTCATTGAAAACGATGGGCGTGAAAGTGCCTTTTTCCAAATGATTGAAAATAAAGCAAATCGTTTAGTCGATGGACGATGGGAAGTAGAACTGCTCGGTCTTAAAGACAAAGAGGACAAAGTCATTGCAGCAGGACTATTTACAAAAGAACCGAGTGTATTAAGCAAATACTTTTACTATTCAAATAGAGGACCTGTCTTAGATTACGATAATTTAAATATCGTTCGTGCTTACTTTGCTGGCTTAACTGAGTACTTAAAGCAAAACGATGCATCACTCGTTAAAGTGGATCCAAACTGGATTTATAAAAAATACGATAAAGATGTAAAACCTTATGATGATTATGAAAACCGTGACGAAGTCATTCAACTATTAGAGAGTATGGGGTATGTTCACCAAGGATTTACACGAGGCTATTCTAATACATCACAAGCACGTTGGATGAGTGTGTTAGACGTGAGTCAATTTAAAAATGAAGATGAGCTTGTAAAGTCGTTTGATAACTTACGCAGAAGAAATATGCGTAAAGCCAAGCGTTACGGGGTAAAGGTTCGCTTTTTAGAAGTAGATGAGATGGACATTTTTGTCGATATGTATCTCGATACTGCAGAGCGCCAAGACTTTTTTGTCAACGAAGATCCTAGAACTTACTTTAAACAATTCAAAGAAACTTACAAAGACAAAGTACTCGTACCTTTAGCATATATCGAGCTCGATCCTTTTATCGAACAAACAGAAAAAGAAGTCAACAAACTTCAAAAACAAAAAGAAAAGCAAGAGAAAAAAGAAAATCAAAATCAAAAGACGTTAAATAGAATTAACGAATTAGAGAGAAATATCGAAGGACATTTAAATGACCTTGAAAAAGCGAAAGAGTTTAGAGAAAAATACGGCAACGTATTAAATCTCGGTAGTGGGGTATACTTTGTAACACCTTACGAACTCGTATATAACGCAGGTGCTTCAAGCGAGGAATTTAACATGTTTGTTGGTCCATACATGATGCACTTAGAGATGATGAAGTATGCGATGGATCACGGAATTGCACGTTATAATTTCTACGGCGTATCTGGGGACTTTAGCGAAGACGGTGAAGACTACGGAGTATATCGCTTTAAGAGAGGATTTAATGCTCAAATCGAAGAATTAGTCGGAGATTTTGTGAAAGTCATTCATCCACTTGCAAATAATGTAAACAAGGTTAAAGCAAAGTTAAAACAAAAGCTCGGAAAAAGATAGTAAAGGATGCATTGTAAATGAAAGTTGAAGAGATTTCAGAACAACAATTTTATACGTTTATGAAAACATATAAAGATATGTATCATTTTATGCACGATGAACTATATTATGACTACATGAAAAATAACGCAACCGTCTACCTATTAGGTTTAATAGATGACATGGATAATGTAATTGGGGTATCAATGCTGAGTGAATATCCGCTTGTCAGATTCTTTAAAGCGATGACTACACATTCTGGACCTTTAATTCTCGATTATACTAACGATAAGCTAGAATATTTTATTCAAGAAATCAGTTCATTTGCAAAAGAAAAAGGCGCAGCAAGTCTAACATTTTCACCTTATATGATATATCAAGTGAGAGATTCTGAAGGAAATGTCATAGAAAACGATGAGCGAAATAATCATGAAGTCATTCATCTTTTTGAAAGAAATGGATTTAAACATCACGGGTTTACAAGGCAAATGATCTTTGAAGAAAATATACGATTCCAATCTGTAGTAGATATAAGCGGTAGTTTAAAAGATATTTTAAAAAATATGAACTCGTCTACACGATATAATACGAGACAGTGTGAGAAACTCCCTCTGAAACTAAAATATTTAGATGAATCAGAGTATGATAGATTCATTGAAATCTATAAAGATACTGAAGAACGATTACAATTCGATCCAATCCCAGAACATCGTATAAAAGCACAGTTGAGAAATTTAAAAGATAAATCATTTATCGTCATGTCTCAAATTGATTTAAACGAATATATAGAGTCTCTAGAGAAAGAGTTTGATGAATTATCTCAAGAGATTGAAGCATTAGAAAATAAAGAGAATAAATCAAATGGTGAAAAACGCCGCTTAAATGAAAAGAAAAACCTAGTGAAAAGTAGAGAAAAACGATTGAATGAAGCAATCACACATCGTGATAAATATGGTGGTTTAATCGATTTATCTGTCGGTATGTATTACTACAATAATAATGAGATGGTATATCTATATAGTGGTAGTTATCCAGAGCACTCACAGTATCTAGGCACGAACTTTGTGACGTGGGAAATGATCAAAAAAGCAAAAGAACTCGGACTTGAGCGCTTTAATATGTTCGGAATCACAGGAAATTTCCATGAAGGCGCAAGTGATTACGGTGTATTTAAGTTTAAACAAGGTTACAATGCTTATATCGAAGAACTACCTGGCACATTTACAAAAGTATTTAAACCGATCGTTTTAAATGCTCAAAAATTAATCGATAAAGTTAGAAAATAATGAAAAAGAGAAGCACAGATGTTAATAATAATCTGATGTGCTTCTCTTTTATATTTATTTTGATGTGGTTGATTCTTTATCGAATAACTGTTGTATGTCCTTAAATACTCTTGAGTGTTTAAGTCTAGAGTAGATCAGTACTGCGATAATTCCACCAATGATTGTCGCACCGACGAATCGCGGTGTATATAAGAACCAAACTGCATTTGAGTCTAGGTCCATAAAGAATTGCATAATAGGTACGGATACAAGTGAACCGATGATTCCTGTTCCAACGAATTCCCCGAACCATGCTCCAAATATGGATTTTGTGAATTTGTAACATAATCCGGCTAAAATCGCACCAAACAGAGCGCCTGTTATAGCAAGTGGTGGAATGTTAAAGATAAACATTCTTAATATTGCTGTGACGAGGGCGATTAGAGTGACATAAAATGTGCCAAATGTGGCAAATATAATGTTAAATACTGTTGACATAGGTGCCATACCTTCGATTCTAATCACTGAAGATAAGACAGTGTTTAATGCTATACATATTGAAATGATTGTAAGTTTCTTTGTCGACAATTAAATTTGCACCCATTCTTCTTGTTTATATGACATATCGAAGAATAAGTACTCGAATCTAACACTCATGTAAAATGCGTTTAACATTCTTTCTTTTTGGTCTTCAGTTGCTTTATCGTATAATTTGTCGCAAAGCTCGATATGTCTTTCAGTTAAGTTGTTAAACTCGTCAGTCACGTACGTATCGATCCAGCTTTGGTAGATCGGTACTGGAGACTTATGTTTCACTAATTCAGCACCGATATCTTGGTATAACCAAGGGCAAGGTAACATCCCCGCAACCGCAACGCCAATGTAGTCTTCAGACTCTACAATTTGTCTATACATATGAGCGATGTAGTGATCAGCTGTCGGTGCAACTTCTGTGCTATCGAATTCCTCATCTGAGATATTTTGGTCTTTAAAGAAATCTTCACGAACTGCGATTTCTCCTGCTTCTAAATCTTCTCTGTTACGCGTCATAATATCTTTAATTTCTTTATCTTCTGCGCGGTCTGCAATTTCACCAAATAGGCGAGAGAAGTGGATTAAGTAATAGCCATCTTGTATTAGATAATATCTAAATGATTCATCGCTTAACGTACCGTCAGCTAAACCTTTTACAAACGGGTGCGTGTGGCTACCATCCCAGAATTTCTTTGATAATTCGCGAGCTTTCTCACTAAACTTCATAAAATAATTCTCCTTTTATTTGCACAAAAAAAGCTCCATTAGAGGAGGCTTGTGAAATAAATACATGTAAAATAAACATGCATATACACAACACCTACGCTAGCATTACCTAGATCAGGTTGTGGGTCAGGTCTTACCTTTCTCAGCCGAAGCTCCCCATGTGCTTAATATTTGATTACAACCGAAGTATACTATACTTTTTACATTTTGTCTTATAAATATAAAAAGATGAAAAAATGTTGACAATTTAAAATAGAGCGTTTAATATAATAACTACTTATTCGTAAAAGTAAAAGTAGTTGTTGTAGCAGTCAGAAAACATGTGGTAGATGCGAACATGTACAATGCTATTTTGAATTGGGCGAATAATGTTTAACTAAATATTGATAAGAGAAGCAATTAAGGTGGCACCGCGAAATAATATCGTCCTTACGAATATTATTACGTGGTGCTTTTTTGATTGAATGAGTGAACAGTATTTACTGTTAATATAGGTGGCACTGCGCATTTTGCGTCCTTTTTTAGGATTCAAAGTGCGCGTTTTTTTTAAGGAGAGTGATGACAGTGTTATTAAATAATTATTGTAAGTTTGAATTTAAACGATGGCGTCATCGTGATAAATCTAAATAATATTAAAATATAAGGAGACTATAATAATGAATATAAATACTATAAATAAAATTCAAACTGAAGCAGATCACAACGGATTTTTTGGAGAATATGGCGGTGCATTTGTACCTGAAGAATTAAAATCAGCTATGACAGAATTAAAAGAAGTGTACAACGAATTAAAACATGATGAATCATTCCAAGAGGAATTTAATTATTATTTAAAAGAATATTCAGGTCGTGAAACACCACTGACATACGCAGAAAATCTAACGAGAACACTTGGCGGCGCTAAAATTTATTTAAAGCGTGAAGACTTAAACCATACAGGTGCTCATAAAATTAACAATGCGATTGGGCAAGCGTTAATTGCACAACGAATGGGTAAAAAACGACTCGTTGCTGAAACAGGTGCTGGACAACACGGAGTTGCAAGTGCAACTGTCGCAGCGATGTTCGATATGGAAATCGTAATCTTTATGGGTGCTGAAGATATGCGTAGACAACGATTAAACGTCTTTAGAATGGAACTTCTTGGTGCAAAAGTTGTCGCTGTTGAAGAGGGGAATCGTACGTTAACTGAAGCAGTAGACGCTGCACTTGAATATTACGTAAAAAACGTCGATGACACACATTACTTACTCGGAAGTGCATTAGGTCCAGATCCATTCCCAACAATTGTCAGAGACTTCCAAAGCGTTATCGGTCGTGAAATTAAAACTCAAATATTAGAAAAAGAAAACCGACTACCAAATGCGATTGTTGCATGTATCGGTGGCGGATCAAACGCAATTGGTACGATGCATCCATTTATCCTAGATGAAACGGTAAAATTATATGGTGTAGAAGCTGCTGGTAAGGGATTTGAAACGAATCAACACTCAATGGCCATAAATAAAGGAAAAGTAAATATATTACATGGTACTAAAATGTATTTAACTGATGATGATGCATACAGTATATCCGCTGGATTAGATTATCCAGGAGCTGGACCTGAACATTGTTATTATCATGACATTGGACGTGTTTCATACGAATACGCAACAGATGAAGAAGCATTAAACGCACTCCAAGTACTATCTAAAACAGAAGGAATTATTCCTGCTTTAGAAAGCTCACATGCCGTCGCACATGCATTAAAACTAGCACCAACGATGAATCAAGACGAAATACTCGTCGTAACAATATCCGGACGCGGCGATAAAGATATGGACCAAGTCATGGAATACTTAAATCAATGAACACGACAATACGTATCCTTATATAAGCTATATTTGGATACGTATTTGTTTTTACATATAAAGTTTACATAACATATATTATAGGAAGTTATATGTATTGTAGGATACGAACAAGTACTCACTATCCTTTTTACGTTAACGTATCGAAAATTCGTTTATGCAAATTGCTTTATCGTTCATATAAATTATTTAATTTTATATAATGCTCTTTTGTGTAAACACAGTTATCTTTTCGTTAACGCAAATCATCTAATTGTTCACATAATAACTCAGTCGTTTACACAAATTCAATTTGCGTAAAATTAACACAAATATCAGCATTTATCGTTCTATAATACAATAAAAAGATGAAAAACCTCGTGTCACCGAAGCTCTTCATCTTTTAAATGATATGATACATATCTCATGTTAGTCATATAGTTCTTCTTTTCGACGCTTATATTGACCAGAATCATATGCACGTTGTGCGATTTTACCTTCATTGTATTTCGTGTAAATGTACAGTATCATCGCAATCCATATAAATATGAACCCGATAAATTCGTCCATACTAAAAGGTTCTTTAAATATAAATATACCTAGAATAAATATTAGCGTTGGATCGATATAGAGTAAAAATGCCATTAATGATAACGGCACTTGTTTTGCACTTGCACTGAATAATACTAACGGAACACTTGTTACAGCTCCTGCTAACAGTAACCAGTACGTTGACGTATTCATACCTATTGTTAAGCCGTAATTCACATGCATATAGATTAAGCCGGCAATTGCAAATGGTAGTAACGCAAGTGTTTCTAGCGTAATACTGCTAAGTGCATGTATGCTTAACGATGATTTAATTAAACTGTAAAATGCAAATGATAATCCGATAATAAACGCAATATATGGTACAGTACCGAGTTTTATGATCATATACATAATGCCAATCACTGTAATTCCAATGGCTACCCACTCTACTAACTTATAACGATCTCTTAAAAATAAAAATGCTAATATTATCGTAATTAACGGTGTTAAGTAAAATCCGATACTCACTTCAACTGCGTGGCCAGAATTTACTCCGTATACGTACATTCCCCAGTTAATTGAGATAACGAAACCAGCGAGTATTACCGTAAAAATCTTACTTTTATTTTCTTTTAAATATTTTAAATCCTTCTTAAATTGAGACGTATGATTAAAAATTGGTATGATTAAAATCATAAATAAAAACGACATAATCGTTCGAACTAAAACGACTTCAATTGGATGAATATCTTCTAATAATGCCCAATATAAAGGCGTTAACCCCCATAATGTATATGCTAAAATCGCAGTTAAAATGCCATGTCTTTCAGTCATTCACTTCACCATCCATTATTAAATTTGTCCACTTTAAAACCCCTTATATAGGTATATAAAGGGCCAACAAATAGCAAAGCTTTTTCGCTTTATTTATATAATATTTATATGTTCAATTGCATGAACTTAATTTTAATATAAACAATATGAATAAGCAATATGATAGAAGATTAAATTTTCTGTATTTTTTAGAAATACAATGTATAATAAGAATATAATTCGAAAACCGAAAGGAAGATAAAATATATGGCATTACCTTTAAGAAGCGAAGTAGATGTGAACTACACATGGAACTTAACGGATTTATGTAAAAATGACGAAGAAGCAAAAGAGAAATGTGTTGCTTTAAAAGAAGAAATTCAAGCATTTAATTCAAAGTTTGAAGGCAACTTAAATGACGTTGACACTGCAGTCGATGCAATTGATGCGTATCGTTCACTACTAGAGCAACTCGTAGTTGTTAGTACATATTCGAGTTTAAAACTATCGAGTGACCAAAGCGATGCTGAAGCACAAAAACTTTCTAGCGTTGTCGGTACGACGTCTACTCTATTTTCAACAGAGACATCATTTTTAACGAGTGATTTACTAAGTAAAGAAGAAGACTTTTTAACTCAAATAAAAGAGAATAAAGAAGAATATACAGGTTATATCGATCACTTACTACGTTTTAAACCGTATCAACTCGATCCAAAAGTTGAAAAAGCACTTGCTAGTTTTAGTAATGTATTTAGTGGACCATACGAACTGTATTTAAAAACGAAATTACTCGATTTAGACTTCGGTTCGTTTACTGTGGACGGTAAAGAGTACCCACTTTCTTATTTATCATTTGAAGGTGAATTAGAATCACACCGTGACGAAGAAGTTCGTCGTACAGCATTTAGACAATTTAGCGACGTACTAAGAAAGTATGAGCATACGACGGCTGCGACATATGATTTACATTTGAAAAAAGAAAAAGCAGAAGCAGACTTACGTGGATTCGATTCAGTCATCGACTACCTACTCCATGATCAAGAAGTGCCACGTGAGTTATATGACCGTCAAATTGACACGATTATGAAAGATCTTGCGCCACATATGAGACGCTATGCTAAACTTTTACAAAAAGAAAACAATATCGAACATATGAAATTTGAAGACTTAAAAATTTCACTTGATCCTGATTCAGAACCAGAAATTACAATTGATGAGTCTCGTAAATATATACTCGACGGCTTAAGCGTTATGGGAGAAGACTATATAAACATGATCAACCGTTCATACGATGAACGCTGGATTGATTTTGTATCGAATAAAGGTAAATCAACAGGTGCATTTTGTTCGAGCCCATATGGTGTACACCCGTATATTTTAATTACATGGACGTCACTTATGGAAGAAGTATTCGTTCTTGCACATGAACTTGGTCACGCAGGGCACTTCTATAATGCAAATAGAGAAAACAATATTTTCGATACACGCCCTTCTCTATACTTTATAGAAGCACCATCAACATTAAACGAAATGTTAATGGCAAATCACTTATTAAAAACAAGTGATAACGATAAATTTAAGCGCTGGGTCATTAGTTCTATTATTTCTAGAACGTATTACCATAACTTTGTGACACACTTACTTGAAGCCGCATATCAGCGTGAAGTGTACAAAATGGTCGATAACTACGAAACAGTAACCGCTGCAGATTTAAATCGAATTAAACGTGAAGTACTAGAGGAATTCTGGGGTGATGATGTAGAAATCACTGAAGGTGCTGAACTTACATGGATGAGACAACCACACTACTATATGGGATTATATCCATACACGTATTCTGCAGGACTTACGATCTCAACAGAAGTATCTAAGCGAATTTTAAACGAAGGACAACCAGCAGTGGATGACTGGTTAGAAGTATTAAAACTCGGTGGTAAGAAAAATGCAGTAGAACTTGCAAAACATGCAGGTGTTGATATTACAACAAGTGAACCACTTGATAATACAATTAATTATATCGGTGAACTCATCGACGAATTAGAAAAATTATCATAATTACACTACCCCTTTAGACAAACTAAAGGGGTATTTGATTTCATCAACTAATTTTAATATAATTGACCTACTCAATTATATTAGGTGATGTTATGGATAATAAATTAAAAGAGACGATTTATGAATTTATACAATTTTATGAGATCCTTAATCACAGTCAGAACCCTACTAAAATTGGTTTAACAAAAGCTGAAATAGATGTAATTGACTATGTCGGTCAAAATGAGCAAGTCACAGCACGCCAAATCGAGAAAGCACTTCATATAGATAGAGGCTTTTTAAGTAGAACAATCAAAAGTCTTGTTAATAAACAGTTAATCGATCGTTTGCAGTCAAAACACGATAAGCGAAGTTTTGTTTTAAAGCTAACTAAAGATGGAGATGTAAAGAGAAAACAAATTGAAATAGAACAAGAACAGTCATTTACTGAAACGTTCAAACATCTATCCGAAGAGGAAAAAGAATTATTTAATGATGCATTATTAAAAGTCATTAAAATTTATAACAAAGAAGCATTAAATGTAGAGTCAGTAGAAAAGAAGAAAATAGATAATGATATAAAATCGTTTGATAAAGAGGATAAAGTGTGGCAAACGAGTGATGGTGCTACCCTACTCTATAAAAAACACGATGAATGGATGGCTGAATTGATACTTTCTGAAAATTTACTGAAGGAAGATGCGTTAAATGCAATTTTAAAAAATGTTATATCATATGCATATGATGACTATGCGAACCACTTATATGTCAATGTGCCTAAAGAAGCTAATTACGAGAGCGTATTAGAAAAACATGACTTTTTTGAAACAGAAAATCAAGATGATCATATTCGATATGACTTATTCTTATAAAAGTTAACATAATATTATTGGTGTAAACAAAAAGAGCGCTTATTCTGAGCTGCACCCCTAAAGTTGGACACTAAAATCCAACTTTAGGGGTGTTTTTGTATGAAGTATAAAAAGCATAGCTTTGAATTTAAGGTAAAAGTAGTTAATGAATACCTAAATGGAGAAGGAGGATACAGATTTTTAGGTAAAAAATATAATATAAACAAGTCCCTTGTTGAAAAATGGGTGGGACAATATAAGACATATGGACATCAAGGACTCGCTAAATCTCTAGGCAATACTCAATATACTAGTGAATTTAAACTGACTGTTTTAAAATATAGAGAAGAAAATCAATTGTCCTATAGAGAAACAGCGGAATACTTTGGTATCAAGCATTATCCAACAATCGCTACCTGGAATCACAAGTTACAAGCAGGTGGTCCGGCTGCTCTAGAGGGTAAGCAAGGGAGACCAAGAAAACATATGTCTAAGAATGAAAATAAGCAAAAACAAGTATCAAAGAGTGAGCCACTTAATGAAACAGAACGCGAAGAGCTAGAACGTTTAAGAGAAGAACTTAGAATGAAAGAATTGGAAAATATCATTCTAAAAAAGTTGAACGCCTTACCGACAGATCCAACAGACAAAAAACGAA
>NZ_KV793627.1:206959-207601 GCF_001808485.1 Nosocomiicoccus sp. HMSC09A07 | reverse complement strand
AAAAAACGAAAGTAGCGCTTGAGGTAAGGCAAGAGACGACTTATACGCTGAAGGAAATCCTAGCGGTGTTGAAGCTACCGAAGTCTGTATATTACTACTGGATAAAACATATGGATGATCAGGAACAGAAAGATCAATGGCTAGTAGAAAAAATTAAAGAGATTGTATCAAAACATAAAGGTCGATACGGATATAGAAGAATCAAAGCGATACTCGAAAACAGAGAACATGTTGTGGTGAATCATAAGCGTTTGTTACGTATTATGAAAACCTATAATTTACTGTGTCAAAAATTCAAAAACAAATCGAGAACACGTTACAGCTCATACAAAGGGACAGTTGGGAAAATTGCTCCAAATAGCGTGAACCGTAAATTTAGTCCGAAGACATTCAATCAACTATGGGTCACAGATATCACAGAGTTTGCGTTACCGATCAAAGGCAAGAAATTATACCTATCAACAATTATGGACTGTTATAACTCTGAAATTATCGCATATAAGGTTAGTCGTTCACCGAGCTTAGATATCGCAATTCAACCGTTAAAACAGGCGTTTGAACGACATAGAAATGATTTAAATCAATTAATGGTTCACTCGGATCAAGGGTTTCATTATCAGCATAGTAGTTGGGGAAATACCA